>NZ_SMGR01000001.1:2100000-2384432 GCF_004346865.1 Shimia isoporae | reverse complement strand
CTGAGTAAGCCAAATTGGCGCGGGATGGAGCAGCCCGGTAGCTCGTCAGGCTCATAACCTGAAGGTCGCAGGTTCAAATCCTGCTCCCGCAACCATTAATGTCGAACAACTAGCCACCTTCGGGTGGCTTTTTGCGTTTTGCACATCAAAGATAGCAAACAACTTGTCGTGATCGTACGGTGCATCGGTCAGATTAGCGACCTTGTTCCTGTACACATCGGACAGGTTAGGGTGCAACAACACCGGGGCAGTCGGTTCGGCATTGGCCAAATCAGCTTCCAGTTCGGCTTTGCGGGCTTCCAGGCTGTCCAGATTCGCTTTCATGCTCTCATGAAACATCCCCTCTGCAATGGCGGCAACTAAACGGTCGATCAGACGCGTGACCTGCGTCAGCTCCCGCTCGACGGTCTTCCGGTTGTTTCAGGTGACTTTGTTAAGGCTCGAGGAGCTGCTTTTATATTGTTCGCCCTATTGAATGACACTGCCACCACTGGAGCCAAAGAGCGACCGCTCAGGCAACAAATGGGGGCGCGTTTCGTACGGCCAAAAGTGCCGATACCGTCGCTAATCGGGATGTGTTGGGTGGCATCTTGGCGGGCCTAACCGGCGTCCGACTGTTCTTGTGGCAAAATGCCAAGATGAGGGATGCCTGCCATGATCCAGTCCTCTACCGGATCGGGCCGTGCCTGACACTTGCAGGTGTTAGGGGTTTAGATGAACCTCCGGAAAGAGAAGATGGGTTATTGGGACCCTCCATGTCTTTTGGGGGGCTGATGCAAGCACTCATGTTTGCGCGTGCAACTATCGATACTTGATCTGTGAGCCAAATGCCCCTTGCTTTCGTAAAAGGGGACATGCTCTAACATTCTTACAATTTACACGAGATTAAGGCTTTCCATTCATGTCGGATGAGGTTCAACCGTCGTTTGGCGACTGGATGAGGAAAATCGAAGCCTTGATAAAGGAGGGGAACCTTGGCCCGGTTGCCGAACTTCTGCGACGCACTCCCGAGAAATGGCGCGAACGCCCACGTTTTCTGGCCTCAATTGCAAGATTACGTTTCAAAAGCGGTGACAGCTCTGGCGCGCTGAGCGCAGTTGAATCAGCGATACATGCTGGAGCATCTCAGCCTGGGATTTTTCTATTGAAAGCTGAGGTGCATAAACGCCTTGGGCAATCAGATGAATATCAGCAAACCCTGAAGTCAATGCTTGCACAGTTTCCGGGAAATCCGGTCGCTTTGAAGCGCCTGACGGTTCATCATCTAACTGAGAATAACCTCGGTGCTGCGCGAGCCTGCGTAGCCGAGTTGCCGGATACTCCGGACATGGCGGATTTTCGAATGTCAGTAGACTACCGAATTGCAGTGTGTCTTGGAGACGTGGGCGGAGTTGTGGCTGCTTTGGATCAAATTGCCTTGGGTGCTTTGGCTTTACCTGCACTGCCCGAGTTACGAGGTGTCCTTCTAGAAATACCAAAAGAAAAAAGGGACGAGCTGGTTCAAAAACTAACGGTTAAGTGGCCCGACCTGAGCGACAAAATTGAAACCAAGAGCTATTCCCTTACCGCCCGCTTGTCAAAACGCAGTGCTAAAGATCAGGCCATGGCTCTTGCTTTGGGGGGACAAACTCAAAAGGCACAAAACCTTCTCAAAAGAACTTTTCCGAATGGGAAGATGGATACGGGAACGATGGCGATGATAGATTGTCTGCCACCTGAGTCTTCGCAAAAGAGGCCCATTGTTTTTGATAACGGCGGTGATGTCGTTGCGAGCAAGAAAGGGAAAACTGGCACGACATTACTTGTGTTCACCGGCTTGCGGGATCGGGCCATGATGCCGATAGAGTTTATCGACAGGTTCTGTGCGGCAGAAGGGCATTCGGTAGTCTATATAAGGGATGTAACCCGTAGTGGGTTCATTGGGGGTGTACCGGCACTCGCCCAAGATTTTTCTGGGAGCCTTGCCGCCTTGTCAAAGCTGGTGGACGACTTCGACACGAAGAAATTACTGTGCTTGGGAACTTCGTTTGGCGGCTTCGGTGCTATTCGACATGCAATTCAATTGAAGGCTGATCGGGTCCTTGCCGCGTCCGCTCCGACAAACGTAACATCTGAGTTTTTGGCTGACATAGACGACAAACGTGGGCGTTTGGTGGCACGGCGTTTGCACAGGACCTTTCCTTTCGGCCGTCTAGACCTGCTTCCTGAAGTCGTTGCAGCACAAGGCCGGTGTCACATTGATCTATGGTTTGGCAGCGAACACGAGGTTGATGTGCAACATGCGCGTTATCTGTCGGATTGTCCCGGTGTCAGCCTATTTCCTATTTCCGAGCTGGGTGAGCATCTCTCGTTGCCACACGTAATCGCAAGCGGTGCATTCGAGGAGTTTCTCAATAGATGAGCCAAGTTGAAACCCAGTCCCGATCGGACCGTCAAAGAAGTTTATTCAAACGAATTGGGAGGCTCCAAACCAGCAATTACGACATAAGCAACACGTGCAATTTGCAGTGTGAGGGATGCTTGTACTTCTCTGGAGCGGGCACCGAGATCGCAAAAGCAGAGGAAGACGTTGGCGTTTGGCGGACGTTTTTTTCAGACGAAGCAAAACGCGGTGTAACTTTCGCATATTTGGGCGGAGCTGAACCCTCTTTGGCTCCGGATCGCATCCGAGCCTGCCACGATCACATTCCCATGGGTTGTATCTTTACCAACGGCACCAGGAAAATTCCTTCTGATATCCGATATAGAATACATGTCTCTCTGTGGGGTGACGATGAGAACTCGAAGACGTATCGCGGCGCTAGTGTAAATCGGAAGGCGATGCTGAACTATAGTGGTGATGACCGTGCGGTGTTTGTCATGACGCTCAACGCCCTAAATATTGGAGAAATCTCCACCGTTGCGCGCGCCTGCGAAGATCACGGATTGCCTTTGGTCTTTAGTTTGTTCTCACCAACGCTGGACTACAACAAGCGCATGACTGATGTGCACTTTGATGAAACCAATTACTTCCGCTTTAGCTCTGCGCAAAAAGATATGCGGCTGGACGATGACCTGCTGCTCCAGGCGCGAGATGCGATCTTTGAGGCCGCCGCGGTCTCCCCGGAAACAATCCGGATCTCGCCTGCTTTTATCAATTGGGTGACAGAAAAGGGCAGCCTTTATACCCTTGATGAAAGCGGGGTTGCAAAAGACTGTGGTAACAGGCTGACACGCCGCCACGTGCATTTCAACGCTGACCTAACTCGCAATAGCGAGAAGTGCTGTTCGCCGAATATTGATTGTAAGGACTGTCGCCCCTATGCCATGAGCCTTGCGACCTATTTTAGCCGACGGCGCCAAATGCCCAAAGACTGGGAAGATGTTTGGCACCATTGGTGCGATATCTTTGGCCCAGTTTAGTCTATTTCCAAAGGATGCCACCTAATCTGAGCTGATCCCAATGAGCAGAAAAGTCAGTGTCTGGGAGCTTGGATGTGCTTGGGATTGGCCGAAATTGGCATCAGTGACGTCGCTGTCAGTCTTCGGGTGCCGCAACGCGAGCTCAATGCCGAAATGGGCTTGAGTATCCGTCGTTGCTACCGGGCATATCCATTACCTTTTGCAGCGAAGGACCGCTTCCCGACCGCAATCTAAATCCCGGAAAGCGTTGGTGCTTTTCATGTGCGCGTCGCTCGACAACGGCGGTAGCGTGCTCCTGTAACCAAACAAAAGCTGCCCACATGGGGCAGCTTCGTTTGTTTGCGCGCTTTGGCTACGGACAGTTGGTCATTCCAGATAGAAGACTTGTTCCATCGAAGCCCACCATTCGCCTTCAGAACGCGTCTCAAGCGGTGTCTGCATTGGTCCGCAAACCGCCCACCACTTTTGGGTCGTTTCATCTTCCGCCATTGCAGCCATGTCGGCGGCAAAATCCGTTCCAGTGTATTCCCAGTAGCTAAACATCAGGTTCTCCGGCTCTCTCAGGAAAATCGAGTAATTTGTGATGTTTGATTTCCGGAGCTGCGCGAGCACTTCGGGCCAGACGTCTGCATGAAGTCGCTTGTACTCGGCTTTGTTGTCTTCGGTGAGGCCGATCACCATTCCCATTCGTTGAACCATTGTGCCTGATCATTCTCTTTGTCGTTAGAGGTCATAAAAGCGGGCAGCGTTAGCGCCCAGAATTTTTGCTCGGTCTGCTTCTGAAAACGGCGCAAGCGCGTCATCGACTACCCGTCGCCAAGTGCCATAGTCGCTCGCGAGGTTCACGACCGGCCAATCGCTGCCGAACATAACCTTGTCGACCCCAAAAGCGTCGAGTACGTGGCGCATAAAAGGACTGATGTCCTCGATCTGCCAACCGGGTCCGACTTCGGTCACGACTCCCGAAAGTTTGCAATGAACGTTGGGCAGGGTCGCCAGTTCCGATATCCCTTGAACCCAATCATGCGCCGGCGCTTTGGCGCCGCCCATTGCAGGTTTCGCAATATGGTCGACCACGATGTTCAACTCAGGATGCTTGACGGCGATCTTGTGTATTGCTGACAGATGCCTCGGTTGGATCAATGCGTCCAACCGAAGAGCGGTTCTTTCCATGTGGGCGAGGGAGGGGGCCACTGCGTCTTGCAAAATCCAATCAGTGTCTTCGATGGTTTGTAACATGGGGCGCAAGCCCTTTAGGATCGGGTTCTTGGCCAAACGATCGATCTCCGAAATGGCATTGTTGGCCGCAAGGTCTACCCATCCAACCACTCCGGCCACCCATTCGGTTTGTTCAGCAATGTCCAAAAGAAATTCCGTTTCCGCGACCGTATCAGTGGCTTGGACAATAACCGTCCTGTCAACGCCAGCGTTTGACAGAAGGGGCGCAAGATCGGCTGGACCAAAATCCCTGAAAATTGGAGCGACGCTTTCGTCGGGCCAAGGGTAGTCGCCGCGTGACAGTGTCCAAAAGTGTTGGTGGGCGTCGATGATCAATTGTCGTCTCCGATATAGCCTTCGTTGCGCAGATGTTGCCAAAGCGCGCTGGGCAAAGGGTGTTGGAATTGTGCGATGTTTCGTTTCAACGAGCCCGCCTTGGTCGTTCCAATCAGGGTCGATGCCACAATTGGGCTCTGGTCTGGGTATTGAATGGCCGCTGCCGGCAAAGGCGTTCCATGTGCCTCACAGACAGCCTGGATCTCAGCGACACGGTCGAGAATGGCCTGGGGCGCAGGGGCATAGTTGAAATGTGCCCCTGGCACAGGGCCAGTGGCCAGAATACCCGAGTTGAAGACGCCGCCGATAACCAATTTGATATTGTGTTGTATCAGCTTGGGAAAGAGGCGGAGCCGCGCGGATTGATCCAGAAGGGTATAGCGTCCGGCCAGGAGAATCAGATCCATGTCGAACTGCCCGATAAGCTCCTCGCAAATCTCCACGGTGTTCACGCCGAGCCCTACGGCCTTCACTGTCCCATTAGCTTTCAGTTCCTCAAGCGCCTTTATCCCGCTTCCAAGTAATTGGGAGCGGTGTTCTGCGGTATCGGTGCCTGCGTCCGGGTCGCCGATGTCATGGATGAAGAGAATGTCGATGCGGTTCAGCCCGAGACGCTGGAAACTGTCTTCCACCGATCTCATGATGCCATCATAGGTATAGTCGTAGTGCTGTTTGAACGGCCAAGCGTTGTGAAAACCGTTCACCACGGCCGGAGGATTTGCATCTGGTGACAAAATCCGGCCGACTTTCGTAGAAATCACCCATTCCTTTTTGTGGCGCAGAAAGTCACCCAAAAGGCTCTCGGATGCTCCATGACCGTAGTGTGGCGCGGTATCGAAATAACGAATTCCGCTGTCCCATGCTGTTTCCAGGACGTCCTGTACAGCTTCAGGAGTGACTGGTCGGTAAAGGCCGGCAATCGCTGCTGTGCCCAGAGACAGGCGATGTGCGTCAGTAAGCATGAATTTTCCTCAGTTCCGGTGGCAGCCGGGGTTTTCTTCGGAGCCGGCTTTGTAGGTTAGAACAAATTCTACGTGCCCAAGTTCTTCGGAAACGGTGCGCCCGCCAGCACCCAAGGCAAGCAGCTTGTCGTATATTTCTGTTCCAATTTCATGCAGTTGGGCACCGCCATCCAATACGCGTCCCGCATTTACATCCATGTCGCCCGACATACGCGCGAATGTTTCGGGGTTGGCGCATACTTTCAAAACCGGCGAAATCGCTGACCCCACAACTGATCCTCGTCCGGTTACAAAGATCACGGCATGCGCGCCGCAGGAAATCAGTTCAACGATCTCAGCATTGTCGTTGATATTGGGAAAGCCGAACCTCGGGGGGCCATCCGGTACTACATCCAGAAGGTACAGGCCTCCTGTCGCAGGCCGTTGAGCGGGACGGATAATGCCGCTGATTCCACTCTGGCCGGACTTGGCGTATGCCCCGAGCGATTTTTCTTCAATAGTGGAGAGGCCGCCGGTAGCGTTGCCGTTGGAAAACGACCCATAGCCCATGTTTGCGTAGTAAACGGCGGCTTTTTCGACGGTCTTTACGATCTCATTGCGCAAGCCGTCACCAATAGCGCGTTCCGCCATAACATGCTCGCAGCCGATCAGCTCTCCGGTTTCTTCAAAGATGCATGTGGCACCTTCAGCCACCAGACGGTCAAATGCGAGACCCGCCGCAGGATTGCCCGTTATTCCGGATGTGGCATCAGAACCGCCACATATCGTTCCGATCACCAATTCAGACACGTCCATTGGAATTCTGTCTTGCTGGTCCAAGTCGGCCTTCACGTTTGTGATCCAATTTCGGCCAGCTGAAACCGCTGACGCTGTGCCTCCCACGTCTTGTATTGTGACGACGTTCACCGGCCGGCCGGATGCACGAACAGCGTCTTCTAAAGTCCGTTTCTTGAAGTTTTCACACCCCAGCGAGACCAGTTGAACAGCGCCCACATTTGGGTGTGTACACAGCGCCTCCATCATCTGTTGCGCATAGTCGGAAGGAAAACACCCAGGAAAGCCAATCACTTGCACGTCGGATTCGTCGAACGGGCGCGCGATCTGCTTGCAAACATGATGTGCGCACTCCACCAAGTAGGCGACTAGGATCACATTGCGAATACCTTTGCGGCCATCTCTACGCGGCCAAGCCATCATTGCAGTCATAAATTACTCCATGATCTCGACCGCTGTGTAGCGACTGGACAGGTTGTGCACGTGTACATGTTCTCCAATACCAACATCTTCGGCCGCAAAACCTATGGGAAAGCCATATTTGACCACGTCCTTGCCTTGCGGAATGGGGGTCACGGCCAGCTTGTGACCGAGGCCAAGCGTTGCGGAAATGGTGACCGGTTCACCGGCCACCAGAATGACCTCACCGGCTGCGATTGTGGCTTTGAGAACTGCGATGTTGTCCCCGTTGGCAAGGACCAACAGGCGTGGGTCAAAAATTGCTTCGCTCATTGATCGCTGTCCCATGTGACGGAGTTCAAGAGGGTTGTACGCGCGGCCTTCAGATGCGTTTTGAACAACGCGAGTGCTTGGGCCCTTTCACCGGCTTGAAGGGAGCGGATAACGGCCAGGTGCTGCTCGGCTGCTGCATGGTTGCGTTCGCGCTCATCCTGTTTGTTCCAGCGGTAGTGATAGTGGAATATCACTGAAATCAGTTCGTAGAAGTCATCCACAAAACGGTTGCCCAACCCATCGGTCAATGCGCGGTGAAACTGTTCGTCCAATCTAGGGAAATTGAGGTACTCGGCGTCGATGTCTGCCAGAATCCGCTCATGATCCTCGACCAAATCAACCAGTTTGCGAAACGCAGGAGCGCTTTCACCAATCTCGACCATCTTTTGGAACGCGCGTAGCTCAAACATTTCCCGCACATCAAATAGCTCGATTGCAAACTCGCGTGTAAACCCGCGCAGCACCCAATGTCGGTTGGGTTCCTTCTCGATCAACCCAAACCTCGAGAACTTTATCAGACATTCACGCAGAACCGAGGTGCTGGCACCGAAGGCTCTCACCATTTCGCTTTCATGCAGGATTGCTCCGGGCTTCAAATCGCCGCCCAAAATAAACTCCATGAACTGTGTTTCGACCCGCTCGCTGGTCGACAGCGTTTCTTCTTTGGCGAAATAGTCCGCCGCCCGCGGTTTTCTCAGAACCATTTTGCTGCGCCCGGACCACCGGATCACTCCGATTTCGTCCAGATGCGTAAGTACCGCGCGGACAGTAGTGCGGCTGATCCCAAGGCGTTGGGTCAAGTCCACCTCCGAAGGCAACGTGTCCTCAACCGAAAGCGTCGCAACATAGTCGAGGCTTCGGTTCAGGCTGTCCTTGTAAGTTGATTTATCGCGCGACATGGAAATCTCTGATGGTCTTGGTGTGGTTCTAGAGTATTTACATAACGCCAAAGGTCGCAAAAGCGTCTTGCGAAGACATGCCCTTGCGGATCGCGTTGGCCACTTCGTTCTCCGTGGCGACTTTCTCCAACGCCAGAGCAATTGCCTCCTTTTCGGCCTCCTGAGGCACAATCAGCACGCCTTCATCGTCAGCGAAAACCAAATCGCCATCATTGATGCGAATGCCTTCGATGTCGATGGGAACCCGGTAGTCGATGACCTTGCCTCGGACCCCCTGATCTTGTGCAAAGGCGCCGCGGGAAAACACCGGAAACCCTAAGTGGAGGATTTCACTGGTATCACGAACGTATCCGTTCAGAATCGCGCCCGCCGCTTTCAGGTGCAACGCGCGGGTCGACATCAGCCCTCCCCAAAGCGCATATTCAAAGGACGAGCCTGAGGCGATGTAGATTTCGCCTTCCTTCAAATCATCCAGAGCCGCGAACATAAGACCAAACGGCATATCCGCCAGAGGTCCATGACCCTTGCCTTCTGGAAAGTCCGCTTCAAGCACAGTCATGGCTCTTCCTGCCAGCTTTGTACCTTGGGCAAGCGGTTTGATAGGCTGGGGCAAGAATTGCCGGCGATGGCCTAGCACATCCAAAACGTCGCCTAGTACCGCCGTAAACAACTTCTCTTTCATAAGTGCAAAGAGGTCTTTATCGGTCATTGGTGGCTCCTTCAAAATCCAGTCGCGCCGCCGCCATCGACCAGCAGCACCTGACCTGTGATATATTTCGCGGCAGGCGCACAAAGAAACGCACAGGCCCACCCGATGTCTTCAGGCGTGCCAAGGTGTCCCATCGGAATACGACTCATAATCTTGGCCTTGCGCTCGGGATCACCCTTTGTCGCTGTTCTGAAAACGTCTGTATCGATCCATCCAGGGGCCACCCCGTTCACCCGAATGCCTTTTTCGGCAAATTCCGCCGAGAGCGCGCGAATAACGCCGTTTATCGCTGTTTTTGCAATGGTGTAGCCGTGTACATTGGGCTGCCCGATGTAGGCGGTCATGGATGAGATGAACAGCACAGAGCCCGCTTTGCCAGCGCTTTCCATACGCGCCATTACGACGCGGCTCAGTTCCAGAGCTCCGCGTACATGAACATCAAAGACGCCGTCGAAATCTGCCAGCGACGAGTCAACGAAGCGCTTCTTTACCGTGTTGCCGGCATTGTTCACCAAAATATCAAATGTGCCGAAGTCTTTGTGGAGCTCGCCGGCAAATGCGCCGAGCTCTTCTGTTTCCGTCAGATCCAGAACACGGTACTGCGCTCCGTGACCGATCTCCTCGCATGCGGCATGCAATACATCCTCACGGCGACCGACAATCACCACTTTGGCGCCGCTTTGAGCAAGGCTCGTGGCAATTGATTTGCCCAATCCTGTGCCGCCGCCTGTGACCAGTGCGGTTTGACCGCTCAAACCGTATTGCTTTGCGAGCGTCGCATGTTCACTCATTTTCTGCGCCCTGCATGTCGACCAAGATTTTGAAAGTGTCGTGACGGTTTGCTTCCCAGTGTCCGAAAGCTTGATCGGCTTCTGACCAGAGAAAAACTTTTGAAACCAGTTGTCTGGACATGTCTGGGCTCTTCTCGAGAAATTCGATAACAGCCTCGAAGTCCACGCGATTTGCGTTGCGAGACCCCAAGATGTCGAGCTCTTTCAAATTGAAGAGCGCCGTGTTGTAGCTCACTTCGGTTTTGGCGTATCCGACATACACGACGCGACCTGCAAAACAGGCGAGGTCGATGGCGGATCGGAACGTCTCCGGTAGACCCACGGCTTCGATGACAACATCTGCGCCATGCCCATTTGTGAGCTCTTCTATGCGCGCGGACAGGTCCTCGCGGACGGGATTGATCACCGCGTCAGCCCCCATGGAAGAAAGGGTTTCTCGTTTGCTGTCGCTGATTTCAACCGCAATGACGCGTGCACCCGCGGCAATTGCACCCAAAATGGCGCCGACGCCGATCATGCCTGCCCCAAGCACCACCACCGTGTCTCCTTCGCACACAGCGCCACGGCGAACCGCATGAAAGCCGACCGAAAGCGGCTCTACCAGTGCCAAGTCCCTCATCGGCAATTTGTCGTTTAATATTAAATGCGTGTGAGGCACAGCAATTTGTGTGGCCATACCGCCGTCCCGCTGAACTCCAAGTGTCTGGTTGTGTTTGCATGCATTTGTGCGCGATTGCCGGCAGGCAGAACACCGACCGCAGGCAGTATAAGGAATGACCACGGCGCGACGCCCAACCATGGACGTTTCGGTCGGTACGTCTTCACCGGCTTGGAGGATTGTTCCTCCGATTTCGTGACCGGGAACGCGTGGCAGATTGGCCAAAGGGTTTGCGCCGCGAAACGTGTTGAGATCACTGCCGCAGAGCCCGACAACCCCGACCTTGAGTAGCACCTCGTCCGGACGCGGCCGTGGCGGTTCAACCGATTGAAACGCGGTTCTGCCAATTGATGTGATAGCCAGTGCTCGCATAAACGTCGGGGTCCATTGCATGAGTAGAGGAGGCTGTCCGCCGCTGGGCGGACAACCGATCTTGTTGCGCGTTACTTGAATTCTGCCACGTTGTCAGAGGTGATCAGAATGCCGTCGATCGGTGTGAACGCAGGCACACTTTCACCCTTGATCAGGCCGATCAGATTGGACACTGCTTCTGCGCCCATACGGGTATTGTCCTGTTTGATCGTCGCAGCCTGTTCGCCAGCCTCGATGGAGACGAGATTGGCAGGGTTGCCGTCAAAGCCGACGATTACGAGGTCTTCCAGTTTTCCCAGCTCACTGGCCGCAGATACGGCCGCTAGCGCGCCAGGGTCCCAAGCTGAAAAAATCGCTTTGATATCCGGGTTGGATTGCAAGAAGTTCACGGTCGTTTCATAGGCACAGGCGTCCTGCCAATCACAAATCTGGAAGATCACTTCGTGGCCTGCCGCCTCGGCCGCATTTTTGACGCCGTCACGGCGAGCGTTACCGGTTTGGTGTCCGGCGCTGCCACCCAGGATGAGAACTGTGCCCGCATCAAGTTGATCAACGATATAGCCACCGGCAATGGTTGCCGCCGCGAGATTGTCGGTCTGAACTAGGCTCGAGACATGGTCATGCTCAATTCCTGTGTCCACAGCGACAACCGGAATTCCCTTGCGTTTGGCTGAATCGAGTGACGCATCAAACGCACGGTTGTCTACGGAACCAATGATAATGCCGTCTACCCCCATGTTGATCGCCCGATCCACAGCGTCTTTCTGGGCGGCTGCGTCTGGAGACGAGGCGGTCAAATCGAGCAATTCTACGCCCATTTCGTCTGCCCGTGCCGCGGCAGCTTTCGCCACGCCGATCCAGAAGGTGTTGTCGGTGGAATAGCCTGTGTAGGCAATACGCAGGTCCGCAGCAAACGCTGCTCCTGCCATAGATACGCCGAGGGCAACAGTGGCTGCCATCGTTTTCAGAGCTGTCAGTTTCATGGGTCTCCTCCCTTTGATTTTGTTGCCCGGTCGCAGGCCGGACTTGTCCCGTGGGCGCTCCTCCTGCCCATCAGAATTCGTTTTTCGGTGACTTAGCGGGCAGGGCGTCGCCAAACGTCCCAGTAAACCGCGAGTATGATGATGATGCCGATTGCAATCCGCTGCACGGACGTGCCGACGCCGAGATACGACAGGCCAACAATGATCGTTTGCATAATCAGCATCCCGATCAGTGTCTTGCCAACCCCACCGCGCCCGCCAAACAAGCTGGTGCCTCCAATAACCACTGCTGCGATGGCAAAGAGTTCATAGCTTTGTCCGCGTGCAGGCATCGCAAAGTTCAGTTTGGAAACTTCCAAAATGGCTGCCGTCGCCGCCAGCAAACCACCAATCATGTAGTAATAAATACGGCTCTTGCGCACATTGACGCCGGAGAGCCGAGCAACTTCTTCGTTGCCTCCGACCGCGAACGCATGATTGCCCAGTTGTGTTTTCGTCAGAAACAACCCTGTCAACAATGCTACGCCAAACATGATGGTCATTGGCACGAGGTAGCCGGAGCCAAGCATCTGAAAACTCTCCGGAAACCGCGAAAGGTCGCGACCGCTGGCGAGGATTTCCGCGATCCCCTTATAGGCTGTCAGCCCACCTAAAGTGACGATGAATGCCGGAACTTTTGTAAGGACTTGTATTGTGCCGTTCAGGGCGCCCAAAAACGCGCCGGCTGCCAAGCCGATGATCACAGCGACCAAAACAGGCAGTTCGTACTCCGCCAACGCAATTCCAACGATGACCCCGACCACAGCGAAAATCGAACCCACCGAGAGGTCCAGCCCACCTGAAATCAGCACAACAGTGGTGCCGCAGGCGAGGATCGCCAGAATGGACGCCTGCCCGAAGATCGAAAGCAGGGTGTCTAGGCTGCGGAAAGGCTCCGATAGAATGAAAAACACGAGGTAAATCAGCACCAAAGCCGCAAGAACCTGCCAGATTTGCAGGAACTGGTGACGCAGAACATCGAAGCCAGAGCTCGTCGCGGACGGTGTTGAAATTTGGTTCGATGAGTTGTTTGTCATGTCACTCATCTCACGCGGCCCTGTCTTCCACGGCGCCAGTGATCAACCCGACAAGTGTGTCCCCATCGACGTCGCGGACATCCTTTACCGCCGCCAACCGTCCAAGCCGCAGAACCATAACCCGGTCGCAATAGTTCATCACGTGTTGCATGTTGTGGGTGATCATGATGACCGAAAGGCCATGATCTTTCAGCGAGTTGACCAAATCCATGGCCATCTTGCTCTCCCGAACGCCCAACGCCGCTGTCGGTTCATCCAGAATTGCGATGCGCTTGCCGAACATGACTGTTTTTGCAAGCGCCACTGCTTGCCTTTGCCCGCCAGAGAATGCTTCGGCCTCCCGGTAAATATCTGCAATTCGAATATCGAGTTTCTGGAACAGGCTGCGGATTTCCGCATCCATTTTGGGAAAATCCAAAGCCCCGAACAGGCGCCCGAACAGGTCTTCGCGTATGATTTCGCGACCCAGGAACATGTTCTTTGTTATTGAAAGCTCGTTCACGAGTGCGAGGTCCTGATAGACGGTTTCTATACCGGCTGCCTTCGCATCAGACGGCGAGTCGATGTGCACTTCCTTGCCGTCGATCTCAACAGTTCCAGCTGTTTTAGAAATCGCCCCAGTCAACGTCTTGATCAGAGTGGACTTTCCTGCGCCGTTGTCGCCAACCACGGCGAGAACCTCGCCCTGTCGTAATTCAAGGTCGACGTCTTCAAGGGCCACAACGCCGCCATAACGTTTGCTCAAGCCGCGCGCCTTCAGGATGGTGTTAGCACCCAGTGTTTGTGTCATCTGGTCCTCCCCGAAAGACGCGGAACGTCTAAATTTGGTTCTTACTCCATAAAAAACATTTTGCGAGTCGGTCAACGGTTTTTTTTATTTAAAATACATTTCTGATCTTCGCGCTGATTATGTTCAGTCATAAAACCTGTCCAATTCACGAAAATCTTTGGGTGTGTAGCCCGTGTGGTGTTTGAATTCCCTTGTGAGATGGGACGCACTGGAGAACCCGAAATCCTCGGCCAGTACCGCGAGGGGGAGGTGAGAGGTGTGTAGCTCCCTTTTTACCAGTTCCACCCGCTGTTTGCGGATGAAGTCCTGCGGCGCCATGCCGTAGGTCGCGAGAAATTTTTTGGAAAAGTAACTCCTGCTCATACCGGCGATCGCAGGTAGTTCCGATATTGAAACCCCGGTCCGCAAATTCTCCGATATGTGTCGCAACACCCCCGCCAGACGCTGCACATCTTTGCGTCGACGTCGGTCGTGCTCAGTTTCGCGTGCGCGAAAATGTGGACTGAGCAAAGTCATGATCTGACCCCGTAGGGACAGTTGGTGTGAAAAGCCGTCTTTGCCTACACACGCATCTATTCTGGTCATAGCATCCAGAGTCGCAGCCATGTCCATAACCGGAACTTCAACCGCCCAAGGGTGAAGGTCCAGTACGTCAATTCCTCCATCAATTGTCATTTTGAAGCAGATATTCAAAAGCCGCAGGCGCGAAGGGCAGCGATATCGGAAACTGGTCGTTGTCGGAAACAAATATGTGTGCCCGGACAGAAGGGTGCGTTCCGTACCGTTAAACACGACTTCTGCTTCTCCTCCCGCGATCAGATATAGCCGATGATAATCATCGTTGAGACGCAGGCCTTGCCACTCTGTCCCGTAGTCAGAGTTGTCAGAATGGTAGATTTCAAAATGAATGGGCCCGATGTCTGATGTCATCACTTGTCCTCCTGGAAGCAATCACATGAGAAATATAAGTATAGTGAATGTCAATAAATAAAGGGCGCAGACTTGAAAAGAAGACATGAATGAAAGTATTGGCGCATCTGGTGCATGGACAAGGTGTGCTGCGGAGTGAGAATGTCCCTACCATCGCCGAGTACCACTCAAGATCGACAGCCGCGGCGACACGGGAGGGAATATGATAATCGAATCGTTCGAAACCTGGATCTGCTCTAGGGATCAGGGGGTATTTGACGAGGCTCGCGAAGGAGCTGCTCCCATGCCTTGGAGCTATGGGGTTGGCAAGATCACCACCAGCGATGGCGTCGAAGGTTTGGCCACTTTCTGGGCCTCCCGATCTGGCGCTGTTACGGATGCATACCTCAAGGATGTGATCGCTCCCGTCATTTTGGGGCGCAACATCTCCGACCGAGAAAAAATCTGGCACGATTTTTGGAACATCGACCGTCACGGCGCCTTTTTTCCGGTGTTTCTGCCGGGGCCGATTGACGTTGCCCTATGGGATGCCGCTGCAAAGACCGCTGAGCTGCCTTTGCACCGATTTATAGGCAGCTACCGAACGAAACTGCCCGTCTATGCAAGCAGCCTGTGGCTCGAAACCGTCGAGGAATACGTTGAGGAAGCGCTGAAATATCAGGCCAAAGGGTTCAAGGCATATAAGATACACCCCTGTGGCCCGAGCGAAATGGACATGGAAATTCACGCCGCCGTTCGAGCCGCGGTCGGTGATGAGATGATCCTGATGTCCGATCCGGTTGCCGAATACTCTCTCAGCGAGGCAATTAAGGTCGCTCGGCAGCTTGAGCAGTTGAATTTCCGATGGTTCGAGGAGCCGTTCCGCGATTACGAGTTGGACAAATACGCCAAGCTCACGGCTGCGACAGATATCGAAATCGTTGGCACGGAAACCACGCGGGGCGGCCCATGGGGCATTGCTCAGGCAATCAAGTCGGATGCGGTAAATACGGTTCGCGCGGACGTAAGTTGGAAGGCGGGCATTACGGGAACGCTCAAATCATGTCACCTCGCAGAAGCGCACGGCATGAATTGCGAGCTGCATACGACCACCATGGGGCCGATGGATATGGCCAACGTGCATGTTAGCTGCGCCGTGCGTAATTGCGACTACTTCGAGCTCTTCGTGCCGGAAGAAACATTTCAGGCTCCGATGAAACAGTCTTACTACGAGTTCATCGACGACAATGGGGACATCCATGCCCCGGAACGTCCAGGTCTCGGCATAGACATCGATTGGGACCTCGTAGACGCCAATTGTGTGTCCCACAACAGCTTCAAACGATCAAAATAACGGCCCGAAAAGGGCCGCATGAGTAACAGAGGAGGAGAACTCATGACTTCATTGGTGAAAAAAACCACCGGATTGCTCGCGGGCCTGCTGATTGCAGGAGCCGCAAGCGCCGGAGAAATGAAAATGGCGTGGTACGCCTCTACGGTGCACCCCTATTTTGACGAGGTTCAAAAGGGAGTAGACCAGTTCGCCGCGGACTATGGCGTCGAAGTCACCAAACGTCTCGGACAGGATTGGACGCAGGACAATCAGAACGAAAACGTCACGGCCATGGCGGCACAGGGCTTCAACGCCTTCTCGATCTTCCCGTCTGACGTGGCTGGCGCCCACAGCCTTTACGAGGAGCTGGACGCCAACGGCATCACCATTGTCGATTTCGGCCAACCCACGCAACAGCCGACACCAGCCAAATTCTTTGTTGGCACGCAGCTGAAAGAGGCAGCGATGATCGCCACCGAACAGCTTATCCAGGCGATGGGCGGGAAGGGCAACATCATCAACGTGCTTGAGGTGCCCGGCGAGGCGACCCGTCTGCGACAGGAAGGCGTAGAAGAAGTTGTCGCGAAATACCCTGACGTACAGATCATTCAGACAGTCGGCGACCTTTCTTCAATCGAGGACAGTGTCGAAAAGGTACAGAACGCCATCGCGGCCAATATCGGCAAGATCGATGGCATGATCGCGACCGGATACACCCCGACAGTTGCGATTGCCCAACTGCTGACGGAATACCATGAGGGCGGCGGCGATAAGATCCACTTCTTCGGCATCGATACAGACGCCGTTGTTATGGACGCGATCCGCGCCGGCCACATCGATGGGACGATGGCACAAAACCCTTACGGTCACGGTTACATTCCGATGGTTTTGCTTAAGTTGATGGGCGAAGGTTATACCAAACGCGACGGCGTACATGCAATTGACGCCGGTGTCGTTCCGGTGACGGCGGCGAACATCGACACCTATCAGGACGACATCTCGGCACTGACCAAATCGATCATCGCATCGCTGGAAACCGAGTACCTTCAGAAATAAACCCACTGGGGCGGCCAAATACGCGCCGCCCCTTTCTGCCTTTGAGGAAATAAACGTGGCTCTCTCAACCCTGAAATCCGGCAAAGTGATCACTGGCGCAGATGCCGGCATCCTTGGTGCCGCCGGCGTGCTGATCCTGTTGTTCACGCTCGCTTCCGACAGCTTTCTGACGCAATACAATATTTTCAACCTGACAAGGACGCAGTCGCTCTACATCTTTGTCGCGCTTAGTCAGGCTGTCATGCTGGTGACAGGCAACATGAACCTGTCTGTTGGGGCCATAGCAGGCCTGACAGCCGTTGTGTTTGGGTATCTTGTGGACACGATGGGACTTCCGCTTCCCGCTGCGCTCGCAGGAGCCATGGCCGTCGCGCTGTTTTGCGGATGGTTCAACGGTTTCGTGATGACGACTTTGGGCATCAACTCCTTTATCGTTACGCTTTCCACGCTCTTTATCTTTACGGGCTTCGTTTACGGTATCTCCGAAGGATATTCCTATCGCGGCATCCCCAAGGAATTTGTCACCATCGGGCGCGGAAAATTCATGGGCCTGCCTTATCTCTTCTATCTGATGCTCGGAACACTCGCCGTCGTCTGGTACATGTTCCGCTATACCGTATTCGGGCGGCAACTTCTGGCGACCGGTTCTAACCAGGAAGCCGCGGAACTTTCCGGTATCAACACCCATCGCGTCATCATGGGCGCGAACCTTTTGTCGGCATTCTTTGCCGCCGTTGGCGGTCTTCTTTGGGTCTCCCGTCTTGGCACAGCCCAACCTGCCATTGGTCAAAACTGGCTGATCATTTCCTTCGCGGTTGCGATTATTGGCGGAACGGCGTTGCAAGGGGGGCGCATAACGGCAATTGGTCTTTTTGGCGGTGGCCTGATCATGGTGCTGATCAAGAACGGCCTCATTCTCGTGCAAGCCAACGTCTATTTTGAACAAGCCTTCCTCGGCGCAATCATTCTGCTGACGATCCTTTTGGATCGAGGCCGTGAAATCTGGGCGCGGAAGGGTCGCAAGAAATGACCTTGGCGCTTTCCAACATTTCCAAGTCCTTTCCGGGGGTGAAAGCCCTGGATGATGTTTCAATCACTTTCGAACCAGGGCACGTGCACGCGCTTCTTGGCGAAAATGGCGCCGGCAAGAGCACGCTGATCAAGGCAATTTGTGGAATCCACAAACCTGATCAAGGCAGCGTTTCACTGGATGGTAAGAAGCTGTCTCTTGGGTCGCTCAAGGAAGGTATGGCCGCCGGTATCACCATTGTTAATCAGGAAATCCAAGTCTTTTCCGAGAGTTCGATCGCGGAAAACATTATGATGGACAAGCTTGAAATCTATCGCAAACGCGGCGGTCTGGACTGGGCGCAGATGAACCGTGACGCTGCCCAGTATCTGGCAAGAGTAGGTCTGCACCTCGATCCGGAATTGCCGATCGGAGGATTGAGCGCGGCGCAAAAGCAACTAGTGCAAATTGCAAAGGCGCTCAGCCGCGAGGCACAAGTGATCCTGTTGGATGAACCTACATCATCTATCACCGCCAACGAGGTCGCAAAGCTCTTTGAGCTGATCCACGAATTGCGGGACAAGGGGATCACCATGATCTTTGTCTCTCATAAGCTCGAAGAGGTTCTGGAGATCTGCGATATGGTTTCCGTGCTACGTGACGGTCGACATGTTGGCACGCGCCCGATTGCGGAGATGGACAAGGAAAAGATCATCGAAATGATGATCGGCCGTCGCATCCAACTAGAGAACTTCGGGGCCTTGACTGCCGATGACACTGTTATCGCACTGCGAGCCAATGGCGTTACCTCGGACGGCCTCATAGAAGACGCCAGTTTCGACCTGCGCAAAGGAGAGATCCTGGGTTTTTACGGGCTCGTCGGCGCTGGGCGGTCCGAGTTGGCCAAAACCATTATTGGTCACTACCCCAAAACACGGGGAAAACTGTTCAAGGATGGGCTGGAAATCCATGCAAAAAGCGTTGGGGAGAGCATCCGCAAGAACAGCATCGGTTATGTTTCGGAGAACCGCAAAGAAGAGGGGCTTTTTCTCGACTTTGATATCGAAACCAACATGACAATCACGATCTGGAAGCGCTTGCGTAATGCCATTTCCCGAAAGATCGACCCAAGGCGTCAACGCGAGATGGCAGACGGGATGATGGACGCTCTCGATGTGCGTGCAACCGGAGTGGATCAGCTTGTCGGAAATCTCTCAGGTGGCAATCAGCAGAAGATTTCTATAGCAAAATGGCTGGCCGCCGATTGCGACATTCTGATTATTGATGAACCCAGTGTCGGCGTAGACGTCGGTGCCAAGTCTACGATTCACAAGATCATTTGGGACCTTGCGAATGAGCAGGGTAAGTCCATCATTCTGATATCTTCTGACATGCCTGAAATGATCTCTCTCGCGACCCGTATTCTTGTTTTCAAGGAAAAGCGCATTACGGGCGAAGTGGATGGAATTGCAACTTCAGGCCTACCTTACGAGGACGTCAGCCGCGAAATCGGGAGGCTAATGGCATGACCGGTTCGCCTTTTGATCTTGATGGCAAGATCGCGCTGATCACTGGAGGTGGTAGCGGCATCGGGTTCGGAATTGCTCAGTGTTTTGTAAATTCCGGCGCCCGTGTTCTGTTGATCGGTCAAACCGAGTCCAAACTTGCAGCAGCGGTCGAACAGCTTGGCGATTCTGCGAGGTACTTCGTAGCCGATGTGACGAACGAGGCCGCTTGTCGGTCAGCGGTTGATTGTTGTGTCGACATGTTTGGCGGTCTGGACATTCTGATAAACAATGCGGGCAATCACCTAAAAAAGTCGCTCTTGGAAACCTCGCAAGCTGACGTTCAGAGTGTTTTGGATGTCCACGTGCTCGCCGCGTTCAATCTAACACGTCTGGCCTTGCCAGCGCTGGCGGAGAGAGAGGGCAGCGTTCTCTTCATTGCATCAATGGCATCCTACCTCTCGATCCCGCAGGTGATCGGATACACTGCGGCTAAATCAGCCGTTTTGGGATTGGTGCGCGGCACAGCTGCGGAGGCCGGCCCAATGGGTGTCCGAGCAAACGCTATCGCGCCGGGATGGATCAGTTCAGCCATGACGGACGCCGCGCTCAACAATGACCCACCTCGCAAGGCAAAGATCCTTTCCCGAACACCTTTGGGTGGCATGGGCGAGCCATCAGACATTGGATGGGCCGCTACTTATCTTTCATCTCGCGCCGCGAAATTCGTCACAGGTCAGGTGTTGGCCGTGGACGGTGGCGCAGTCTCCGGATTCTGACACAATGCGCGCTTTTTATATCGACGGCCCGGGCCAAACCCGTTTTGGGACTGCCAATGTTCCCGTACCCGGGGTAGGTGACATCTTGTTGCGAGTAGAGCGGATCGGCCTTTGCGGGTCGGATCTCAACACTTACCGCGGGCGAAACCCATTGGTGAGTTATCCGCGTATACCCGGGCATGAAATTGCGGCGACCATTGTAGAAACCGGTGCAGATGTGCCCGAGAAATTCTTCGTCGGACAGGCTGTCACTCTCAATCCCTACAAAAACTGTGGCAACTGTCCTGCCTGCGTTTCAGGGCGGATAAATGCCTGCCGCAACAACCAAACGATGGGAGTCCAGCGCGAAGGTGCGCTGACCGATATGATTTCCGTGCCGTGGCAGCGGATTGTGACTTCCAGCGTTAGCGATCTGAACCACTTGGCCTTGATCGAACCGATGGCCGTAGGTTTCCACGCCGTAAGCCGAGCCGAAGTCGCAAAGGGCGAAGTTGTGGCCGTGTTCGGATGTGGTGCCATTGGCCTTGGTGTGATTGCCGGTTGCGTTCGGCGCGGCGCCGAGGTGATTGCGATCGACATCGACGATGACAAACTTGGGGTCGCAAAGAAAGTTGGAGCAACCCATGTGGTCAACAGTCGTAATACCGACGTAATACCGACGCTGAACAGCCTGACGGAAAACCGTGGTGTTCCTGTGGCCATTGAGGCTGTCGGCCTCGCGGAAACCTTCACCGCCTGCGTCGACGTTGTCGCTCCGGTCGGGCGCGTTGTCTATATTGGCTATGCAAATACTCCGGTCACCTATGAAACCAAGTTGATCCTGACCAAGGAATTGGACGTCCTCGGCTCACGTGGTGCATTACAGCAAGATTTCGAGGATGTGGTCTCATTCGTGGAAAGCGGCGCGTATCCGTGTGACGAAACCATCACTCAAGTCTTCCCTTTCTCGAAGGCAAATCAAGCACTTGAGATGTGGGATGCTATGCCGTCAAAGATCACTAAGCTGATTGTGAGGCTATCCGAGGAGGATGCTTATGCTGGATGAGCGTCACCGTCTTTCCTTCGGTTGCTCGGCTCTGGCCGGTCTATACCATCCAATCTCCGAGGCTGGCTCCCGACAGGTCCTTCAAGCAGCCTGGGACGAAGGTTTCCGGTATTTCGACACAGCGCCACACTATGGAAATGGAATGTCTGAACGGCGCGTAGGCGATTTTCTGAGAGACAAGGACGGATGGCTTCTTTCCACCAAAGTAGGCCGAATACTCACGCCGGATAGATATCCCAGGACACCAACAAACGGGTTCTTTAACCCATTGCCTTTCCAACAACATTTCGACTTCTCATATGACGGCATCATGCGGTCTGTTGAGGGTAGTTTTCAGCGCCTTGGTCTAAATCGTATCGACATTCTCTATGTGCACGACATAGGTGATCCAGCTGTTGGCACCGACACGCCGGAGCACATCTCGAGTCTTCTGGAAGGTGGCCAGCGGGCACTTGTCGAGCTCAAATCAAGCGGTGTTATCAAGGCCTTTGGCTTGGGCGTGAACACAACAAGAATCTGCGAGGATCTGGTCGGTCGGATGGATCTGGATTTGATCCTGCTCGCCGGCCGATATACTTTGCTCGACCAGTCCGCGACCAAGCGACTCTTTCCACTTTGTGCGGCGCACGATGTCGGTATCGTAATTGGCGGCGTCTACAATTCCGGAATTCTGGCAACCGGAGCCATCGAGGGAGCGTTTTTTGACTACGCCCCGGCCAATACCGACGTGTTGGAACAGGTGCGTGAACTGGAAGCAATCTGCGCGCGGTTCGAAGTTCCGCTCGCAAGCGCAGCGCTTCAATACCCGGCGCGCCATCCGCTAGTGGCGTCGACACTTCTGGGCACGTCCAAGGTTTCTTCCGTTTCCAGAAATCTGAGGTCCTGGTCACATCAAATTCCCGAGGAATTATGGAGCGCCCTCGAAGCGAAATTTGAGGCGCAATCGCAGGTGTGTAAACCGGAACACACAGGTTTTCCGGAAGATACCAAAAACGGGTAAGTTCGCTCGCGCTCCAGCCCAAGATTGAATAATACATTTAGCTGCTGCATTGTCCGCTCTATGGAATTCTTGGACTTCGGACATAACCCGTGGCTAGTCGCCGTATCATTCGTCGTGGCGCTCGTTGCGGGTGCAACTGGGTTGTCGCTGACGCGCGATCTATCTGAAAAGTCAGTTTCACAACGGAAACTGGCTGTCGCCTTGGGTGCAATCGCGCTGGGGGGCGGCATTTGGTCGATGCACTTTGTGGCGATGCTAGGTCTAAAGTTGCCTATTCTTTTCTACTACGACGCAGCGATTACCCTGGCGTCTGCCCTCATAGCAATACTGATGGTCGCTCTGGCGTTGGTGTTGCTGCACTTCTTTCCACGAACACGAATGACCATTGCCGCATCGGGTGCAATTGTTGGGGCTGGGATATTGACCATGCACTATGTGGGTATGGCAGGCATGCAGTTGTGTCGCCCGATTTATACTGGGGCAGGGGTGATAGGATCGTCCATTTTGGCGATTGCTCTCTGCATTTTAGCAATTGGAGTTGCCTACAGCGTGCGTTCCAACAGGACGATTGTCATCGGTACCTTTTGCTTCGGTGCTGCTGTTTTCTCGGTGCATTTCCTTGCCATGAGCGGGACCAACTTTGTCGCGCTAGAAAACATTCGGGAATTCGGCCCCGTGATAAGCAACGAGGTTATGGCGGTAGGTGTGATTTTGTCGAGCTTTGTAATCTTCGGCGCCTTTTTGTGGGTCGGAACTACCTACCTTGAGCCCGCGCATAGTGGAATGGCTCAGGAGGTGACTTTCACCCCCGAATATTCTGCGAAAGACTCACAAACCGCCAACGAACCTGCGATTGTCCGAATCCCATGTGAGCGCGACGGCGGAAAGGTTTTCGTCGCGGCGCCAGACGTGGTTTTCGTGCGTGCTGATGGGCATTACACCCAGGTTTATACAACAACAGACAAGTACTTCTGCGTCTGGCCCATCACAGAAGCCGTTAAGCGGCTCGTGCCGACTGGGTTTCTAAGGGTTCATCGAAGCTATCTCGTAAACCCTCAAAAAGTCGTTCGTTTCGAGCGAGGCAAGGACAAGGGTCAGTGTACATTTGGCGAGAACAACCTGCCACCCGTTCCGGTCAGTCGGTCAAATTTGAAAGACGCGCAATCCGCCTTCGGGTGAAAGCTGCCGCATCAGGCGCAGTTCGTGCAGGCTCAGGCGCATTTCGTGCAAAAGTCGCGAAAACAAGTTGCTAAGTGAAGATTTAGGTTAGTCGCGGACGCAGCCTCCTCCCAGCCAGAAATATTGCTGAAGGGAGGAGAGGCAATGATTCCAGCTGCCTTTGAATACTACAGGCCGACAGATATGGCCGGAGTGTTAGCCGTGCTCGAGGAGCACGGTGACGATGCACGTGTTATTGCGGGCGGACACAGTTTAATTCCGATGATGAAGCTT
Source organism: Shimia isoporae (assembly GCF_004346865.1). NCBI lineage: Bacteria > Pseudomonadati > Pseudomonadota > Alphaproteobacteria > Rhodobacterales > Roseobacteraceae > Shimia > Shimia isoporae. Next base: position 2,360,642 of record NZ_SMGR01000001.1, on the reverse strand, counting down.
CGGATGGCAGATGTTCCCCACCTGATAGATTTGCAAGACGTTGATGGACTGTCCGGCATAAACGTCGAGAGTGACCGTGTGATCATCGGAGCCATGACCACTCAACACGACATTATCGTCAACGACTCGCTCGCTGCCGCTGCGCCGATCATGCGCGAGGCGTCTTTGCAGATTGCCGACCCTCAGGTGCGCTACATGGGCACGGTTGGAGGCAATGTCGCCAATGGCGATCCGGGCAATGACATGCCTGGCTTGATGCAGTGCCTCGACGCCACATTTACATTGGTAGGCCCAGATGGAGAGCGTACTGTCGCCGCGCGTGACTTCTATGAAGCCGCTTATATGACCGACCGGGAGGACGATGAAGTCCTGACTGCCGTGTCTTTCGCTGCGCCCAAAGGCGGCTACGCCTACGAAAAGCAGAAACGCAAAATCGGCGACTATGCCACTGCTGCTGCTGCTGTGCTGATCACCAAGACAGATGGCGCATGCGCTGCGGCCTCCATTGCGATGACCAACCTGAGCGACACGCCTATCTGGTCCGAAGCCGCCGCCGAGGCGCTGGTGGGCACGTCCTTGGACAACGCGGCCATCGCCGCCGCCGTTGCCGCCATGCTGGGTGACATCGACCCGACCGACGACAACCGAGGCCCGGTCGAATTCAAACGCCACGCCGCAACCATCATCCTGCGCCGCGCCATCGAAACAGCCTGGTCGCGGGCCTGAGGGAGAAAGACATGTCCAATAAGAAACACATCAAAATGACCGTGAACGGTGAGGAACAAGAATTTCTGGCCGAACCACGCGAACTGCTGATCCATACATTGCGCGAACGGCTGAACATTACCGGTCCGCACATCGGGTGCGAAACCTCACACTGCGGTGCCTGCACCGTGACGCTGAATGGCAAATCGGTTAAATCCTGCACCGTCTTTGTGGCGCAGGCCGACGGGGCCGACATCACCACCATCGAAGGACTTGGTAATCCCGATAGCCTGCACGTGTTGCAGGAGTCGTTCAAAGAGCACCACGGGCTGCAATGCGGCTTCTGCACGCCGGGTATGATCACCCGCGCGTCCAAGCTCTTGGAAGAAAACCCGAACCCAACTGAGGAAGAAGTGCGCTTTGGCATGGCGGGTAATATCTGCCGCTGCACCGGCTATCAGAACATCGTGAAATCCATCCTCGCCGCCGCGAGCGAGATGAATGCAGCCAAGGAGGCGGCAGAATGAACAAGGAGCTATCCCGCGAGGAACGCGCCGACGCGCTGGGCGGCATGGGCTGCAAGCGCAAACGGGTCGAAGATGCCCGGTTTACCCAAGGCAAAGGCAACTACGTCGATGACATCAAGTTGCCCGGCATGTTGCAGGGCGACTTCGTGCGCTCGCCATACGCGCACGCAAAAATTGTCTCGATTGACGCCTCCGCCGCCTTGGCGCTTGACGGCGTGATCGCCGTCTTGACCGCCGAAGATCTGGCGCCGTTGGGGCTGCACTGGATGCCTACTTTGGCGGGCGACAAACAGATGGTGCTGGCCGATGGCAAAGTGCTGTTCCAAGGTCAAGAAGTGGCCTTTGTTGTCGCCAAAGACCGCTACATTGCAGCGGACGCCGTGGAACTGGTCGAGGTCGAGTACGAAGAACTGCCGGTTCTGACTGATCCCTTTGCCGCTATGGAGTCTGATGTGGTTCTGCGCGAAGACTTGCTTGGCGAGGGTGGCTCGCTGCCCGATGGCGCACACGGTCCGCGCAAACATCACAACCACATTTTCACGTGGGAAGTGGGCGAGAAAGACGCTACCGAACAGGTGCTTCAGGAGGCCGATGTGGTGGCCGAAGAGATGGTTTACTACCACCGTACTCACCCATGTCCGTTGGAAACCTGCGGCTGCGTTGCCTCCATGGACAAGGTGAACGGTAAGTTGACCCTACACGGTACGTTCCAGGCGCCACATGCAATCCGCACCGTGGTCAGCCTCATCTCCGGCATTGAGGAACACAACATCCGAGTGATCTCGCCAGACATTGGCGGGGGCTTTGGCAACAAGGTGGGCGCATACCCCGGTTACGTCTGCTCTGTTGTCGCTTCCATCGTCACCGGCGTTCCGGTGAAATGGGTCGAAGACCGGATGGAAAACCTGATGACCACCGCCTTTGCCCGCGATTACTGGATGAAGGGCAAGATCTCCGCCACCAAGGAGGGCAAGATCACCGGCTTGTGGTGTCACACCACAGCGGATCATGGCGGCTTTGACGCCTGCGCCGATCCAACAAAATTCCCGGCTGGATTCATGAACATCTGCACCGGGTCTTATGACATCCCAACCGCCTATCTGGCAGTGGATGGCGTCTACACCAACAAGGCACCGGGGGGCGTGTCCTACCGCTGTTCCTTCCGCGTGACCGAGGCGGCGTATTTCATCGAGCGGATGATCGAGATCCTCGCGATAGAGTTGAACATGGACGCGGCCGAGCTGCGCCGGATCAACTTCATCAAAAAGGAGCAGTTTCCGTATCAATCCGCGCTAGGCTGGGAGTATGACTCCGGTGATTACCACACCGCGTGGGACAAGGCGCTGAAGGCAGTGGACTATGACGGTCTGCGCGCGGAACAGGCGCAGCGGGTCGAGGACTTCAAGGCGGGCAAAACCCGCAAGCTGATGGGAATTGGCCTGACGCATTTCACCGAAATCGTCGGTGCAGGTCCGGTCAAGAATTGCGACATTCTTGGTCTCGGGATGTTTGACAGCTGCGAAATCCGCATCCACCCAACTGGCTCCGCGATTGCGCGCCTCGGCACCATCTCACAAGGACAGGGCCACGCGACCACCTTTGCGCAAATCCTCGCAACCGAGATTGGCTTGCCAGCGGACAGCATCACCATTGAGGAAGGCGACACTGACACCGCGCCTTATGGTCTCGGCACATATGGCTCGCGCTCCACGCCTGTGGCCGGTGCAGCCACAGCGATGGCTGGTCGTAAAATCCGCGCCAAGGCGCAGATGATTGCGGCTTACCTCTTGGAAGTGCACGACGATGATGTCGAGTTTGACGTGGATCGGTTTGTGGTCAAAGGCGCGCCTGAGAAGTTCAAGACGATGAAGGAAATCGCCTTCGCCGCATATAATCAGGCTATTCCGGGCATTGAGCCGGGTCTCGAGGCGGTCAGCTACTATGATCCGCCGAACATGACCTATCCGTTTGGTGCCTATGTCTGCGTCATGGACATCGACGTGGACACCGGTGTGACCGAGATCCGCCGCTTCTATGCGCTGGACGACTGTGGCACACGCATCAACCCGATGATCATCGAAGGGCAGGTGCATGGCGGCCTCACCGAAGCTCTGGCCGTCGCGCTGGGGCAAGAGATTGCTTATGATGACATGGGCAACGTCAAGACCGGCACGCTGATGGACTTCTTCCTGCCCACCGCGTGGGAGGTGCCGAACTACGAAACAGATCACACCGTGACGCCAAGTCCGCACCACCCAATTGGGGCGAAGGGCGTCGGCGAAAGCCCTCATGTGGGCGGAGTGCCCTGTTTCTCCAACGCCGTGAACGACGCCTTCCGCGCCTTTGGCCTACGCCACACGCACATGCCGCATGACCACTGGCGGATTTGGAAGACCGCCAACGGGCTTGGTCTGCACGGGTAAAAATTGGCGCGCGCGGTCAGGCATCGCGCGCGCCCCGACGCATCGAGGCTCTCATGACTTCTTGGACCGACCTTCAATCTGCCCTCGCGGCGGAAAACTATGTGGCATCCGATGATCTCGCGGTGTCTCTGCACCTCGCCCTGTCACTGCAGCGTCCTTTGTTGCTTGAAGGCGCAGCTGGCGTGGGCAAAACCGAAGTCGCGCGTGTGTTGGCGGCGGCTCAAAACACCAAACTGATCCGCCTGCAGTGTTACGAAGGTCTAGATGCGGCCCAAGCCATTTACGAATGGAACTACCAGCGCCAGTTGCTCGCCATCCGCGCCAGTTCAGAAGCGGGCGAAACCGGAAAACAAGTCGAAGACCGCATATTCTCGCGTGAGTACTTGCTGGAGCGGCCTTTGCTGGCAGCAATCACGCAGGCGCAAGCCCCGGTTCTGCTGATCGACGAGATTGATCGCGCAGACGAGGAGTTCGAAGCCTTCCTTCTGGAAATCCTAGCAGACTACCAAATCACCGTGCCTGAACTGGGCACCATCACAGCGACCACGGTGCCCACCGTAATCCTGACCTCCAACGGTACACGTGACCTGTCGGACGCGCTGCGCCGCCGGTGTTTGTTCGCCTATGTTGACTACCCCGACCGCGAAACAGAATTGGCAATCCTGCAAGCGCGCTGCGCCGGAATTGAAACACGCCTCGCAGAAAAGATTATTGGCTTTGTGCAAACCCTGCGCAAAGAAGACCTGGAAAAAGTGCCAGGCATTGCCGAAACGCTGGACTTCGCCGCAGCACTCATGGGGTTGGGCATTGCTGACCTAACCGCCGACCCCGCCGCGCTGCAAGCCACCCTCACAACTTTGCTAAAAACGCAAAGCGACCGCGCGCATATCACGACCGAGGTGGCGCAGCGGATCGCGGGGAAGGCCGCATGAGCCGTGTCACCCGTTTTGCTGGCCGCGACCCGGGTGCCACCGCGCGCATGGCAGGGTTCATGGCGCATCTGCGCGAAAACGGCCTGCGCCTTGGGGTTCAGGAAACCGAAGCGGCCCTCACCGCGCTCACCTATGTGGACGCGGCCCAGCCCGCTGAAACCCGCCGCGCGCTCAAAGCCATTTGCACGGGTTGCAAAGACGATGCGCAACAGTTCGACGCGTTGTTTGATAGCTTTTGGATGGACGCAGGCCGCGTGCGCACCAAGGTCATGCCGAAAAGGACGGCGCCAAGCAAAGGCGACGACAGCGTGCATTCCTCCCGCAACGCCAAAGGCGAAGACGCCGGTGGTGCAGGGGATGCCACTGCGCCCGAGGCAGGGCAAGGTGAGGCTGAGAATGATGGCGAAGGCAAGCTCATCGCCACAGAGATGCGCAACCTCTCACGTCGCGACTTGCGTGACCTGATACAGCCCGAAGACATTGCCGAAGCCGAGGCTATTGCGCGACGGCTCGGGCTTGCACTACGCGACCGGCGCTCCCGTCGCCGTGTGGCGGCCAACAAAGGCGACCGCCTGCATTTTCGCAAAACCATCCGGCGCAGCTTGGCCACGGGTGGCGAACCGATCCGGCTGATCCAGCGCAAACGTCCGGATCGCAGCCGTAAAATCGTCGCGCTCTGCGATGTGTCGGGCTCCATGACCGTCTACGCGCAGGTCTATCTCGCCTTTTTGGCGGGCCTCATGCGAGGCGATTTCACCGCCGACGCTTATCTGTTCCACACCCGCCTTGTGCGCATCACCGAAGCGTTGCGCGACAAAGATGCCATGCGCGCTATTGGCCGCATGTCTCTGATGGCGGATGGCTTTGGCGGCGGGTCAAAAATTGGCGAGAGCCTCGATACTTTCGCCCACACCTACGCTCGCAAGTTTGTAGATGGCCGCTCAGTTGTGATGATTTTCTCGGATGGCTACGACACGTCGCCGCCCGCGCATATCGACGCCGCCCTTGCAACCTTGCGCAAACGCGGCTGCCGCATCATCTGGCTTAACCCCCTCAAAGGCTGGCGCGACTACCAACCTGTTGCCGCGGGCATGGCCGCTGCCTTGCCGCACCTTGATCGATTTGCCGCTGCCAACACGCTGGCCGATCTGGCGGCTTTGGAAATGGAGCTTGTGACCCTATGACCCCTGCCGAGCTTTTGTCCACCGACCTCGCCCAGACCGCCACTGACCTACGCGCTAAAGACGAACCCTTTGCTTTTGCCACCATCGTGCGCACCGCAGGCACCACCGCCGCCAAACCCGGCGCTAAGGCGATCATCGGCGCGGACGGCACCATACTGCAGGGGTTTCTTGGGGGCGGTTGCACGCGGGGGGCTGTACGCCGCGCAACGCTCGAGTCGCTCGCTACTGGCGCGCCGCAGCTTGTGTCAGTTGCGCCTGAAGATTTCCTCAATGAAATCGGCGTCAGCGCTGGGACAATGGTGGACGGCGTGACCTACGCCCGCAACGGTTGCCCCTCTCGCGGCACGGTGGACATCTTTATTGAGCCATGCTTGCCCATGCCGCAGCTTGCGGTGCTGGGCACATCCCCGGTTGCCGAGGCGCTCGCGCAACTGGCGCCCCAGTTCCATTGGTCTGTGTCGCGCTCTGGCGACGCCCCCGCGTTCTCGGGCAAACTGCGCGCCATAGTGGTTGCCACGCAGGGGCAGGGGGACCTTGACGCGCTCAAAAACGCGCTCACCCAAGACGCCAGCTATGTGGCCTTTGTGGGCAGCCACAAGAAATTCGCCGCGCTGTCCACAAAACTTGCCGATGCTGGCATCGCCCAAGTGGACATCACCCGCGTTTCTGCCCCGGCAGGTTTGGACATCGGTGCGGTCACGCCCGAAGAAATCGCGCTCTCTATCCTGGGCGAGCTGATCCAGCACCGCCGCCAATCGGTCGAAAGGGGATCGTGATGTGTAATCTGTTGCACCGTCTTGCCCGTCGCTGTGCGCCCTCCCAGGAGCAGGCAGAGCTGCTGGCCAAAATCAAATTCCCCTGTTGTTGACGAAAGAAAGGACAAGCCATGGAGTTGGTTGATGAAATCACAATTGAGGCGCCAATCGAGGAAGTCTATGCGGCGCTCAATGATCCGGAGGTATTGAAGCGTTGTATACCTGGATGCGAGGAGTTGATCAAAAAATCTGAGAACGAGCTGGAAGCCAAAGTCGTTCTCAAAGTTGGCCCTGTAAAAGCCAAGTTTTCTGGCGAGGTGGTTCTGAACACAGAAGGCGCTCCAAGCGCTTTTTCCCTTTCCGGCCAAGGCAATGGCGGCGCGGCAGGACATGCCAAGGGGGGAGCAGACGTCACCCTGACAGCTGAAGGCGGGCGAACGATTTTGCGCTACGAGGCCAAAGCGGCCATTGGTGGAAAACTGGCACAGCTTGGCAGCCGCCTAATTCAAAGTACGGCTAAAAAGTTAGCTGCAAAGTTCTTCAAGTCTTTTTCCGATGTTATGACCGAAGAAGCGGTCAGCTAGGAGCGAAACGGAACAAAGCGATCGGCCGGTGGCTTAGCCACTGGCCGTTCCAAGCCTCTCTATGTTGGCAAGTAATTTTGAGACGGTCATTAGCGCGGAACCGGTCGCCATTACCATTTGTGGCAAAATCATCCATTCCAGTGTCCACGCAGTTCCTGAACGTTCCTGTTCGTGGTGCGACGCCATGTGCATTCCACTTAATTGGATCGCGTTGTACTGAGCCAGAGCTACCAAAACTTCCGCCTGTATTGGGTTTTGCTTGTGAGGCATTGCGGAGGAGCTCCCGCCGCCTGAAAGGGTAACCTCATCGATCCCCTGTTGCGACATAAGCATCAAATCCTGACCAATTTTTCCGGCGCCCCCTGTAAGCAGCGAAAGCCAGTTCGTAAAGTCCGCAATTGCGGTACGGTCAGTGTGCCATGGAGCCGCGTTTTCAAGGTCAAGTTTAACAGCCATTATGTTGGCCACTTGATCGGCATGTTCTCCCCAAGGGGTTCGATCGCCGACTGCTCCACCAAGTTGGAGGCGCAAAAGGTTTTTTCGTATGCCCGGATATCGATTGGTGCAGCTTTCAAAGGGGGCCCTCCACCCATTCAGACGATCGGCGACTTGAATGGGCAACGCGGCTTGCATCCGCGTTCGTCCTATCAAGTCATTTTGACCGAAGGAGGAGTCCAGTCTGCTCAACTGTGAGAGGACATGGGTTAGCCTTTGCTCGAAGATTTCCAGGACCCTGCGCAAGGATAGAACCAGAGCTGTGTCAATGACGTCTTGAGAGGTCATCCCCTTGTGGAGTGCTTTTCGGGCGCGATCCGGAAGTCCCTTGGCCAACTCGCTGACCAGAGTTGGAATAACGAGCCCGTCTTTGGCTGTGCCGTCTCGGAGAGCGGTAATTCCAACCGCTGCTTTTGATAGATGTTTTCTCACTTCGGCCGCGTCTGCCTTGTGGACAATTCCTGTTTCGGCAAGAGCCTCAGTATAGGCGTTTTCGACTGCAATCATCTCCGAAAGGGAGTTTTCAGCGCTCAGGACTTGCCGAATTTCTTCGTCGTCAAAGAGACCGCCAAGCCATGGATGCGTGAATACGTCTGTCATTTAAAGGCCTTTGAGACGAGTGGTTTGAATTGTTTGAAGTGAAATTTACGTTGGGGACAGCTCGAGCATTTCCCGAGCTTGTTCGCAAGTTGCTACGGGTCGCTCGTATTTCTCGCAAAGGGTAACAGCGCGTTGGACAAGGGCGGCGTTGGACGGCGCCAGCGCGTTCTTGTTCAAGCGCACGTTGTCTTCCAGCCCGGCACGAGTGTGACCTCCCGCAGCAATGGCCCACTCGTTGACCGCGATCTGATTAGCCCCGATACCTGCCGCACACCATTCGGCCTGTGGCGCCCGCTCGGTTAATATCTTGCGATAGAATTCAAAAACTTCCCTGTCTGCTGGCATGGCGTTTTTCACGCCCATGACAAATTGCACATAAAGTTTGCCCGGCAAAACACCTGCGCCATGCATTCGGATAGCTTGCAATACATGGCTGAGGTCGAAGGCTTCTATTTCCGGTGTCACTCCGTAGGCTTTCATTTCGCTTGCCAGCCAATCCACCAGATCTGGCGGGTTTTCATAGACCCGTGTGGGGAAATTGTTGGATCCAACCGACAAAGACGCCATATCCGGTCGCAATGGCAACATGCCTCCACGAGCTCGCCCTGCGCCGGAACGCCCACCAGTAGAAAACTGGATAACCATTCCTGGACAGTGTTTTTCCAAACCTTCCTTGAGCAGCGCGAATTTTTCAGGATCGCTGCTCGGCGTTTCGTCATCGTTGCGGACGTGTAAATGGGCGATACTGGCACCAACTTCGAAGGCTTCATGGGTGCTTTCGATTTGCTCTGCGACGGTCACCGGGACCGCTGGGTTGTCGGCCTTTGTTGGAACCGAGCCCGTGATAGCGACGCAAAGAATGCAGGGTTTTGCCATTTCGGAGTACTCCGCGTTCAAATGTCAAAGAAAACTGTTTCGTTCAAGCCTTGGAGGACGACGTCGAAACGATAGGTTGTCTTTCCTTTGGTTTCGGAGCGTTTCGCCAAGAGAGTTGCACGTCTGTTTTCTGGTTCGATCAGGTTGAGGACCGGATCTGTAGCGTTCAGGTCCGTTTCATCCTCAAAATAGAGGCGAGTATTAAGGCCAATGTTGATGCCGCGAGCCACAATCCACATCGAGACGTGCGGGGCCTGAACTTTTCCATTTCGACCTGGCGTCGATCCTGGCTTTATTGTCTCAAAGGCCCACTTGCCGGTTTCAAAATCGGAAATGACGCGGCCAAATCCGCTGAAGCCGTCCTCGACTGCGGAACTATCGTTGGGGTCGACATACAGTCCTTTTGAGTTCGCTTGCCATGTTTCTATTAGGACGTCTTTGATCGGGCTTCCGCTACCATCAATCACAGATCCTTCGATGCGAATGCGTTCGCCGCGGGCGTTAGGACCCGCAATGTCAGCGCCGAGCTCTCGCCTGTAGATGTCAAATCCGGCGGCACCCGGTGCAAGTCCAATGTGAACGTATGGCCCTGCAGTTTGAGAAGGCGTTTCCTTGAGGTAGTCCAAGTCCTGCGCCATTAGTTCCCCTCCAGCCGGTTCTCAAACAAGGTTGAGCGGCGGCCGCGCAAAACAATATCGAATTTATAAGCGAGGCTGTCCAAGGGGACTGATGCGTTCAGGTCAAGCGGCGCCACCAACATGTCGATGGCTTTGGAGTCCGGAATCGTCTTTATGATTGGGCACTTGTCGATCAATGGGTCACCTTCAAAATAGCATTGCGTAACCAGACGCTGCGCAAATGCTTCGCCAAATACCGAGAAGTGAATGTGCGCTGGTCGCCAATTGTTGACCCAGTTGCGCCACGGGTACGCTCCAGGCTTGATAGTTCGGAAGAAATAGTACCCTTGTTCGTCAGTCAGCGTTCTGCCGCACCCTCCAAAATTGGGATCAATAGGCGCGAGATAGGTGTCTTTTTTGTGCCGATATCGACCACCAGCATTTGCCTGCCAGATTTCTACAAGCGCGTTTGGCACCGGGCGCCTGTTTTCATCCAGTACCCTTCCATGCAAGATGATCCGCTCGCCGATCGGAGACTCTCCTGAATTTGCGAAATTTTGAATCAGGTCTTTGTCCAACGGATCGATGTCGGCATGCCCGAACCGCGGTCCTGTAAGCTCGCTTACAGTGTTTTCTAGCGAGATCAGCGCGTATTGTGGGGAGCGTGCGACGCTGGTCTTGTAGCCCGAAGACAAGGCAGAGGGCTGCCACTCACGATCGCGCTGGTAGTATTCAGCAAAGTTGTCCATCGCTCAGCTGTCCTCCGAATCCATCTCCGCAAACGTCTTTTTCGCGAGTTTGAGCGCGTGATTGGCTCTAGGCACTCCAGCATAAATTGCTACGTGTTGGAAAGTCTCAAGCACGTCCTCGCGACTTGCGCCCGTGTTTGATGTGGCGCGAACATGCATTGGGATCTCATCGAAATTTCCCAGTGCTGCAAGCAGTGCCAGCGTTAGCATGGATCTCTCGCGATCGCTTATACGCCCTGATGCCCAAACCGTTCCCCAGGCCCCCTCTGTTATGAGGGTCTGAAACGGTTCGTCGAAGTCCGTTTGTGCAGATCGTGCGTGGTCGACATGCGTGTCGCCAAGGATTTGTCGGCGTTTCTGATCGCCTGTTTCGTAACGGTTTGTCATAAGTTCCCCTTTTCTCGCTAGTAGGGCAGACCAACGTAGTTCTCGGCGAATACCTTTTGGGCTGACAGGCTTTCTCTTAAAAATTCAACGTCTGCTTGCTGCATCTTGATGTCGAACTCTGTTTGGTCCGGAAACCTGTGAAGCAAAGTGGTCGTCGCCCAACTAAAGCGCTCCGCCTTCCAAACGCGGGCGAGTGCAGTTTCTGAATACCGATCAAGTCCGGACGGATCTTTGTCGTGATAATGCTGAACCAAACCATTGAGGAGATAGTGGACGTCGCTTGCAGCGGTATTCAATCCCTTTGCGCCGGTTGGCGGAACGATGTGGGCTGCGTCTCCGCAAAGGAACAAACGTCCCCAGCGCATGGGTTCGGTTACAAAAGACCTTAGCGGTGCAATAGACTTTTCTATGCTGGGGCCTGTGACGAGTTTGTCTCTGTAGGCTTCCGGTATGCGACGCTTGAGTTCTTTCCAGAAAGCTTGGTCGGACCACTTGGCAGCGGAGTCCTTCAGGCTGCATTGAATGTAGTATCGGCTGAGGTTTGAATTGCGCATAGAACACAAGGCAAATCCACGTTCTGACCCGCTGTAAATCAATTCCTCATGTACCGGAGGCGTTTCGGACAAAACACCAAGCCACCCAAACGGGTAAATCTTCTCGTATTCGTTTCGAATGGAACCCGGGATTGTCTGGCGGGAAACACCATGGAACCCGTCGCATCCAGCAACGAACTCGCAATCGAGGCGTTTTTCTGTGCCCGCGATCTGGTAGGTCACAAACGGCGCATCGGTGTCTGCTCCGTGAATGGCAACGTTTTCGGCTTCAAATACCAAATGCCCATCTGTGTTTTCCCGTGCTTCGTATAGATCCCGAGTAACTTCTGTTTGGCCATAGACCACAACGTGTCGACCAGTGAGTTCTTTGAAATCGATTCCGAATTCAGAGTTGCCGTAGGCAATCACGGCTCCATTGTGTACAAAACCTTCTTCGTCCAATCGCTTGCTAACTTTGGCTTCGCGCAACAAGTCTACAAACCCGGTCTCAAGAACTCCCGCACGAATTCGACCAAGTACGTAGGCTTTGGTCTTGCGCTCCAGTACGACCGTGTCGATCCCATTTAGATGAAGCAAATGACTCAGCAATAACCCAGAAGGCCCACCTCCGATAATTGCCACTTGAGTTCTCATTTCTCGTCTCCTTGAAACAAGTATTGAATGACAGTTTTGGGCAAGTAAAATGATATTTTTCGGCTTATAGTTTCTAAAAATGGAAAGTAATCCAGTGATCGATCAACGGATCAAATTTCGCCACATCCAGTGCTTTGTCGAAATCTGCCACGAGAAAAGCCTGAAGGCGGCGGCGAAAAAGTTGTTCCTTACCCAGCCCGCAATCTCAAAAACTCTTCGGGAACTTGAGAGTATTCTTGATGGAGTGCTGCTGATCCGAAACAGAGGAGGAGTATCGCTCACACCCAAGGGAGAGGTGTTTTATCAGTTTGCTGAAATGTCACTGCAGGCTTTGCAGCAGGGCTTAGATGGTGTGCAAGAGGTCTCGGTCGGCGGAAATAAGCGCCTTTCGGTTGGTGCATTGCCCTCAGTGGCCGCGCGTTTGATGCCGGACGTTTCTTTAGAGTTTGCACAGCTTGCTCCCCAGACTGTGTTGCATGTTCTGGACGGTCCTCACGGCTTCCTTGTCGAGCGACTGCGACTGGGGGAACTTGATCTTGTCATTGGGCGTTTGGGGCAACCTGAAACTATGGATGGAGTGTCGTTCACACAACTCTATGAGGAGCGCGTAGTTTTTGTGGTCAGACCGGACCATCCGTTGATTCAAAATCCAGATTTGATGTTGGTTAGAGATTTCCCTGTAATTTACCCGTCAAAGGGTTCAGCTATCCGGTCACTTGTAGACCGATTTTTGATCGCTCATGGAATTGGCGGTTTGGATCAGCAATTGGAAACTGTCAGTGGCGCGTTTGGTCGTGTTCATACGCAAAAAACGGATGCGGTTTGGATCATTTCCGAAGGCGTTGTTGCTAATGAACTTGCTGCTGGGCGATTGGTTGCTTTGCCCTTTGACACCAGCATGACCCACGGTCCGGTTGGACTAATGTATAGGCACCATGACGGCTTGTCGCCTCACGCAAGGGTTTTTGAACTTGCCGTGGAAAAGGTTCTCAAAGCGGGCGGTCCATTGGGCGCCGCAAACACAATTCCAAAATAGGCAATCTGAAGATGGTTTTGCCGGATTTTGCACTTCAATCCTAATCGCACGGAAGGCTTCAAACAGAGTGTTATCCACGGTTCGGTGGTATGATGTGGCCGCTGCAAGGATTTGAGGTAATTCGTCGAAAAGATTTAAGAAACTTCAAAAACCGGATTGCGTGAACGCACGATGTTCGCGCAAACTCTTGCGGCGCTGAACCGAATTGCGGTTTCGCAAATTGATCTGACTGGAGGAAAAAATGAAGTTTAGAAAACTGCTGGTGTCGGTAGCGTGTTCGGCCCTTTTTGCCGCGGGAGCGCAGGCTGAGGGCCTCAAAGTCGGTATGATTACTACTCTTTCCGGTGGTGGTGCCGGATTGGGCATCGATGTGCGGGATGGTTTTATGCTTGCCGTTGAGCAATCCGGCCGGGACGATATTGAGGTTGTGATTGAAGACGACCAACGCAAGCCAGATGTTGCCGTTCAGTTGGCCGATAAGATGATCCAATCCGAAAAGGTAGATGTGCTGACCGGGATCATTTGGTCCAACCTCGCGATGGCAGTTGTCCCTGCGACGGTTGCACAAGGCAAATTTTATCTTTCACCAAATGCGGGTCCGTCCGCATTGGCGGGCAAAGGTTGTAACAAGAACTATTTCAACGTTGCATGGCAGAATGACAACCTACACGAGGCGGCTGGCGCCTACGCAAACTCTGCAGACCTGAAAAACTCCTTTATCCTCGCGCCGAACTATCCGGCAGGCAAGGACGCGCTTACCGGTTACAAGCGGTTCTACGAAGGTGATCTGGCTGGTGAGATTTACACCAAATTGGGACAGACGGACTATGCCAGCGAAATCGCGCAAATCCGTGCGTCCGGTGCGGACAGCATCTATTTCTTCTTGCCGGGTGGTATGGGTATTTCGTTCCTTAAACAATACGCAGACAGCGGGGTAAACCTTCCGGTTGTAGGTCCTGCTTTCTCGTTTGATCAAGGCATTTTGCAGGCTGTTGGCGCAGCTGCGCTGGGTGTAAAGAACACCTCTCAATGGTCGAAAGACATCGATAACGCCACAAATGCGGCATTCGTAGAAAGCTTTGCGGCCAAGTACGGGCGTTTGCCTTCACTTTATGCAAGCCAGGGGTTTGATACGGCTAATTTGCTGATCTCTGCGATGGGAAGTGCTGATGTTGCAGATCAAGATGCGTTCCGCGCAGCTTTGCAGGCAGCTGACTTTGATAGTACGCGCGGTGACTTTGCGTTTGGTCCGAACAATCACCCAATTCAAGACATCTATGTCCGCGAAGTCGTCCAAGAAGGCGATGTTTTCACAAACAAGATTGTGTCGGTGGGCCTAGAGGATCACGGCGACGCATACGCTTCTGACTGCAAAATGTAATCAGCTCAGTTCCGCCCTGTTTTATTGACAGGGCGGAAGCCTGGACAAATGGGGAAGACATGTCCTGGATACTCTTGGTGGAGCAAACGCTGAACGGATTGCAGTTTGGCGTGATGCTTTTCCTTATGGCCGCTGGTTTGACGCTGATTTTTGGGGTTATGGGGCTCATCAATCTCGCACATGGATCGCTTTACATGGTCGGTGCCTTCGCTGCGGCTGCCGTAGCTGGTGCGACTGGATCATTCGGGCTGGCACTCGCGGCAAGTTTAACCGCAGCCGCATTGGCGGGCGTTGTGATTGAGACAACAGTGATCCGGCGGCTATATGACCGTGACCATCTGGACCAAGTTTTGGCAACATTCGCATTGATCTTGATTTTTTCTGAGGGAACAAGGTGGCTTTTTGGCTCCTTTCCTCTCTTTTTGGATCGGCCTGAATTCCTTGCCGGAACGGTTTCTCTGCCTTTTGGCATCGAATACTCGAAATATCGTCTGTCGCTGATTGGTGTCGGTCTTGCGGTCGCAGCAGGGCTGTTCTGGATGATCGCAAAAACACGTATCGGAATTCAAATCCGAGCGGGAGAAAACGACCGCGAGATGATTGGCGCCTTGGGGGTCGACATTTCAAAACTTTACACGCTTGTTTTCGCGCTTGGCGCGGCGTTGGCCGGACTTGCCGGAGCCTTGATCGGCGCAATCCAATCCGTTCAGGTGGGGATGGGAGAACCAGTTTTAATCCTTGCTTTTGTGGTGATTGTCATCGGTGGTATCGGCTCAATCCAAGGCGCTCTTGTCGGTGCAATTCTGGTTGGAGTGACCGATACTTTGGGAAGTTTCCTTCTGCCCAAGGTGTTTTCTCTTTTCCTCGCACCGGCAGCAGCCACGTCCGTTGGTTCCTCGCTGGCTTCGATGGCGATCTACATACTGATGGCTGGAGTGCTTCTGGTGCGACCAAAAGGCTTGTTCGGAGGCGCATGATTTGAAGCGAGAACGCTACCTGAATTTTGCCCTTATGGCACTTTTGCTGTTTGTGCCGCTCTTGGCCTGGTTACTGGATGAACCTTTTCTGATCACTTTGACTACGCGGGCTGTGATCTTTGCCATCGCAGGTGTCGGGTTGAATCTCGCCTTAGGGTTTGGCGGATTGGTCAGCTTCGGCCATGCGGCTTTTTTTGGTCTTGGTGGATACGCAATGGGTATTTTGGCGCATCACGCTCAGACCTATACACCATTGATGGAATGGCCCTTGGTCATAGAGGGTACTAAGTCGATGCTCGTTGTCTGGCCCGTTGCAATTTTGACTGGTGCTTTGGCTGCACTGGCCATCGGTGCGCTGAGTCTGAGGACATCGGGAGTCTATTTCATCATGATCACGTTGGCATTTGGCCAGATGCTTTTTTACTTCACGATCAGTTGGTCCGCCTATGGCGGCGAGGATGGTTTGTCGATTTATGTGCGCAACTCATTTCCAGGCCTGAATACAATGGACCCGATCCAGTATTTTGCGATCTGCTACGGGCTGCTTCTCCTTGTCCTGTTCGGTGTTTCACGCGTCTCTGGCTCGGCGTTCGGATTGATGCTGCGCGCTGCGAAGCAAAACGAGGAACGGGTTCAGGCGGTTGGACAGACGCCATATCGTTTGTACCTTATTGCGTTCACGATCTCCGGTGCGATCACTGGATTGGCCGGGGCATTGTTCGCAGACCTGAACAGGTTCGTGAGTCCGACTATGTTGAGCTGGCAGGTGTCTGGCGAGATCATGGTTTTTGTAATTCTGGGAGGTGTGGGGCGCGTTTACGGACCGGTTGCCGGTGCAGCCTTGTTCATACTGCTAGAGCACACGCTTGGCGGGTTGAGCGAGTATTGGCACGTATATCTCGGTGCCATCCTCTTGGGAGTTGTTCTTTTTGCCCGAGGGGGGCTTTATGGGTTGCTCGCTGGGCGGGAGGTCGCGCATGACTGATCCCGTTTTGGACGTTCAAGGTGTGACCAAAGCTTTTGGCGGACTGGTCGCGAGCAAGAACATAGATTTGGACCTTCGTCAGGGCGAGATACACGCACTTATCGGTCCAAACGGAGCCGGGAAGTCCACCCTTGTCCAACAAGTCACAGGAGGCCTTACGCCAGACAGCGGGCGGATTGTGTTCGATGGTCACGACGTTGGCGCAATGTCGACAGCGAAGAGGGCGCAATTCGGCATGGCCCGGACCTTTCAAATTTCATCCTTGGCCATGGAATACACTGTCTTGCAAAACGCCATGCTGGGTGCGTTGGGGCGAAAGGGCAAGGTGTTGTCGTTTTTCAAGAACGTTATGAGGGAACTGGATTTGCGTTCGGCAGCTGAACTGGCTTTGGAACAGGTTGGTTTAAGTGATTTTCAGTCTGTTCGCACAGCCGACCTTTCACATGGTCAACGTCGACAATTGGAAGTCGCAGTCGCATTAACTTTGTCACCCAAAGCTTTTCTTATGGACGAGCCAATGGCGGGAATGGGTGCTGATGGATCACGCAGCCTAATTCGTATTCTGGATGCTTTGCGAGATCGTGCGCCGATATTGTTGATTGAGCACGATATGGATGCTGTTTTTGCATTGGCTGATAGGGTCAGCGTTTTGGTTTACGGTGAGATTATCGCGACAGGATCAGTGCATGAAATCCGAGCCAACCCGGACGTGAGAAGAGCTTATCTGGGGGAGGAAGTTGGATGAGCCTTTTGACCATGTCCGGTGTGTCTGCTTTTTATGGACCGTCGCAGGCATTGTTCGACGTCAATTTGAGCGTGGATCAAGGCGAAGTTGTCGCGTTGATGGGGCGCAACGGCATGGGCAAGTCAACGACAATCAAGGTGATCTGCCGGTTGCTACAACACCGAGGCGGAGATGTGACGCTGGATGGCTCTAACATCTCTGGAGTCCCGTCCTATCGAGTCGCCCGAATGGGCGTTGGTTTGGTGCCCGAGGGGCGTCGTTGTTTCAAAGATCTGACGGTATATGAAAACCTTGTCGCGGCTGCGAGAAGGGGGGAGTGGGATTTTGAGTTGGTTACCGAGCTGTTTCCTCGCTTGAAAGAGCGTAGAGACCAGGCCGCAGGTACACTGTCTGGGGGGGAGCAACAAATGTTGGCAATTGCTCGCGCCCTTATGACTAACCCACGGTTGCTCTTGCTGGATGAGGCCACTGAGGGGCTTGCGCCCGTGGTTCGTCAGGAAATCTGGGCTGCGATCTCGAACCTAAAGGCAAACGCGGGGCTTACAATTTTGGTTGTCGACAAGTCCCTATCTGAGTTGCGCCAAATTGCGGACCGAGGTGTTATCCTTGAGAAGGGGAGATCCGTCTGGACAGGGCAATTTGACGAACTAACTGAAGAACTCAGTGACAGATATTTGGGCGTTTGACCTAGATTTCGACTAAGGCGCCGGGAGCTTGGATCACTTGTGCAGACAAAGCACAGCCCAATTCCACCGCGAGTTGTGCCGTTTCTTCGCGCATCAGGGATGTCAAAACCGCAGCATTGAATGCGTCTCCGGCGGCGGTGGTGTCGACAATCTTGGTCACCGATTGCGGGGTTACTTGCTCTGTCTGGCCATTTGAATGCGCAATCAGAACTTTCCCCGGGCCATCTTTGACGATGACAGTTCTGCAGCCGAGATTGAGATAACGAGTGGCTGTTGCGTTTGTTGACGCATCTTCGAACCAGCTTGCTTCGTCTTCGTGAGACGGCAGCAAAATATCGGCGTGACGTGCGGACTCACTGACCCAATGCCGCATGGTTGCCGCATCTTCCCAAAGGCGTGGGCGCAAGTTGGGGTCGAAAGCAACTGTTGCGCCCGAGGCACGCGCTTTCGCTACAGCGTCGAGCAAATGTTCCCGGCCGCTATCCTGCAGTATCGCCACAGTGATCCCACTAAAGAAAACCGTATCGCCTGGGCCGGAAATAGGGAGCTCCGTCAATGTCTCGGCTAACCGACGTGCAGCCGCAGCAGAACGCCAATAAGAAAAGGAACGTTCACCATCTTCGGTTTTGATCAAGTAAAGACCGACGGACGCGTCTGGAAAGATTTGCATCTCGGGAATGATACCGCTCGAACGTGCAAATTCGACAAGGCCTTCGGATGCTGCGTCGTCGCCGACGGCTGAAAGAAAGGCGACTTCGGTATTCTCGTCCGCCAGTCGAGCGGCATACCAGGCTGTGTTGAACGTGTCTCCTGCATAGCCCATCTTGAACAGCCCGTTTTGGGTTGGGGCCATCTCAACCATGCACTCACCGATGCAAAGTAGTCGTTTGTTCATTTTGGACGGTCCTCGAAGTAATTGGGGTTCTTGGCACGGATGTCTTCAAAGATAGGCATCAAGCTGAAAAGGTGTTGGGAAAGTCGTTCCCTAGCTGCGGTTTCGTCTCGCGAGCCCAAGGCCCCAACAATGTCCTTGTGTTCAGCAAGGGCAGCCGGACCGTTGTCGGGCAAAGAAAGGTGACGCGCACGATCCATATGGCTTTTTTGTTCGCGAATGAGGGGCCAAATGTCTTCGCGTCCGGCAATCCGACAAATCGCAAGGTGGAAGTCTTCGTCCAAGGAGAAGAAGCGGGTACCGTCTGAAGCAGAAACAGCGTTTTCCTGAGCTCTTGTCAGCATGTTCAGATGTTCTAGATCGGAGGTTGTCAGTCGATTGATGGCTTCTGAGAGGCAGGCCGTTTCTAGCGCTGTACGTACGAAGGCTGCACTTTCGACGGCTTGCAGGGAGATACGCGACACCAATGTTGCGCGCTGTGGTCGAATTTGCAGGAAGCCAAGTTGAGAAAGTCTGAAAAACGCGTCTCTGACAGGTTGGCGCGACACATCCATTCGATTTGCAATTTCGGCTTCGGATACTTTGCTTCCGGGTTCCAGCGAAAGGTCGACAATTGAAGCGTGGAGCGCCTGAAATACCTGCTCTGTCGCGCTTTGCGGAGGCGAATGAGTGGGTGACTGGATTGGTACATTCATGAATTTATTGTCGATTTTACATCTGGCAGACTAGCATATCAGTTGGTAGTGGTATTCTCATGGATCTACAACCACAAAATCAGTTCGGGAACTTTAGCCTATCCTTGCCCCTTGCGGGATTGTGGGAGCCGCGGCGTTCAGCACTTCCTTGGCGAAGCCCGCAGCGGATTTGTACTTGGCCATAAATTCCGAGCGTTCTGAAGGGGAAACGACCTTGTCGATGTCGTCAAACACGCCGCCGCAGCGGTCATGAACCAAGCTTAGAAGGCCGAAGGGCCCAGCCTGCCGGTTTCGCAAAACAAGGTCGGAAATAGGGCCATGCAGTTCGTCATTGTAGGCTTCCAGCGCGTCAGGCGAAATGCCGAGTTGTAGCAACTTGGCGCCCAGAATTCGGGCGTCGATGATGGCCTGACTGGCCCCATTTGAACCCGTTGGATACATGGCATGAGCCGCATCCCCCAAGAGTGCGACGCGGTTGTCGATCCATGTGGAAACCGGATCGCGATCAATCATTGGGTTCTCAAAAACAGCGCCGGCTGCCGAAATGAGATCCGGAACGTTCAACCAATCGAAAGTCCAACCCTTGAAGGTCTTCAATGGGATGTTCGCCGCGACTTGCCGGAACCAAGACGAAGTGTCGAAACTTGCCGGATCATCGTGCTGAATTTCAGCTATCCAGTTGATTAAAGCCAGTCCGGTTTTGGGGTCAGGGTGAGAAATCGGGTAGATGACCATGCGCTGATCGGGGCCTCCTAGGCCCACAAACGAAGCACCGGAACGAAGCGGGCGCGCCCAACTGGTTCCTCGCCACATCAAAGCGCCCCCCCAATGAATTGGCGGCTGTGTTGGATGCATCTGAGCTCGCACTGCAGAGTGTATGCCGTCGGCACCTACCAGCAGGTTCGCTGACAGTGTCTTTTTCCCCTCGGCGGTTTCAAAGACGGCTTCAACACGGTCGTAGTTTTGCCGGTATTCAATAAACTTGTGGTCAAGCAAAATGGCCTTGTCGCCCGCCAGCGTTCTGAACCTTTCGTAGAGCGCCATATGGAATGCTCCACGATGTACGGCATATTGCGGCCAATGGTAGCCGGCGGCTTCTCCGCGGAGTTCGGCATAGATTTCCGAACCTTGACGCCCGACGAGAGTCCACTCCTCAATCGCGCGGCCAAACCCGTCAAATGACTCTCGAGAAAACCCAAGATCGAGGAGTTCTCTCACGGCATTGGGTTGCAGGTTGATGCCAACCCCCAGTGGTTTCATCTGACGCGACGATTCGCACACAACGCAAGAAACACCGATCTGATGCAGTGTGAGCGCCAAAGAGAGGCCGCCAATACCACCTCCAGCGATAAGGATATCTGCAGGTCTCATTTTTTGATGCTCAGCCGGATTTTCATTCCATTACTGTAACTTATTCGCGGTCTTCAAACCAATGCGGCGAGGAGTCCATCTTTGCCCAGCAACTGGTTGGCGTATTTAACCTAAAATTGTCCGATATTGCCAAATGTTGCGCGCGCGTTGTTCACCGAAGATTAGGATTCTCGGGCGATTTCCTCTGTCAGACAAAAGTCCCAACGGAGCCTGAAAGTGCTGTCCCCTGAACAAAGAGCCAAATGGCGTAGCAGATTGTTTTCCGTACCTACGCTCTTCTTTTTGAGCGCGGTGATCACTTGGCCTTTCCTTGCCGAGTTCGAAGCCTTTGAAGTCTTTTACCAGTTCAGCCGATCCCACGAAAACTGGGAACTGGACGAGATTGCTATGTTGGGCTTCAACCTGCTGATCGCATTGGGGTTGTCGGTTTGGTACAAGTCACGCAGGATCAAGCGGCTTGCGGAGTACCGCGAGTTGGAGCGCAACCGCGCTGATGTAAATGCTCGCCACGATCCGTTGACCGGGTTGATGAACCGCCGCGCCTTTTACGAAGTTGTTGAGAACCTCAGCGCAGAGGCGCAAGATGCATCCGGACCACGGTATGTTGCCCTTGTCGATCTGGATCGCTTTAAACCGGTCAATGACGTACATGGCCACGCAGCAGGCGACGCAACATTGATAGCAGCGGCTGAACGCCTGCGGGAAGAAGCTGGTGCCGGTGGTGTTGTGGCACGCTTGGGCGGCGACGAATTTGTGCTGGTGTTTGGACCGGCGATGGACGCTGCATCGGTCGAACGCGCGGCACGCCGTATCCTTCGCAGCGTTGAGCAGCCGATCCCGTTTAATGGACAAAGTATTCTTGTTGGCGCGAGTATTGGTCTTGTCCAATGGGATCAGGACCGTGGACTTGCCGAAATGATGCGCCGTGCCGACCATGCGCTCTATCAGGTCAAGGCGGGCGCCCGCGGAAGCTTTGCCTGGTATGATGAGGATGCGGACCGTCAATCTCGTGATCGTGCCGAGATTGCCAGTGATTTGAAGCACGCGGTCGAGAACCACGACATTGTCCCATTCTTCCAACCGATTGTGCGTATCGACAGTTCCGAATTGGTCGGCTTTGAAGTGCTGGCACGCTGGACGCATCCGACACGGGGCAACGTTCCCCCCTTCGTGTTTATTGAAATTGCCGAAGACAGTGGATTGATCGGGCCGCTGGGTATGGCGCTGTTGCGCAAGGCCTGCATTCATGCTGCTGCCTGGCCGGAAGAGCTCTCTATCTCCTTCAATATTTCGCCCATCCAGTTCCGAGAAGGTGCACTGGTTGAGAATGTGCAGAAAGTTTTGAAGGAGACCGGCTTCAAGCCGAGCCGTCTGACGATCGAGATCACGGAAAGCTCCGTCATCGATGACTTCGAGATTGCCCGCAAGAAAATCGACGCCTTCAAAGCGTTGGGGATCCAGATTGCTCTCGATGACTTTGGCACCGGCTATTCAAGCCTTGCTTGCCTGCGGAGCCTGCCGTTTGACCGGTTGAAGATCGACCGCAGTTTCGTCACCGATATTTCGGAACAGCGTCAGAGTCAGCAAATCGTGTCCGGTATTCTTTCGTTGGCGTCTGGGCTGGAGCTGGATGTGACAGCTGAGGGCATCGAAACGGCAGATGATTTGACATATCTGCAGGGGCTGCATTGTTCACTTGGACAAGGGTATTTCTTTGAAAAACCTGTCCCTGCTGAACAGATTTCCTGGCTCTTGGAGACTGAGTGGTCCGACAATCACGTTATGTCTCAACCGGATGTGCGTGCCGCCAGTTAAGGCGCACGCACTTCAATCTTTGTTTTGAAACCGCCCTGTGTCAGTTCTGCGCAGGGCGGTTTTGCATTGACCGGGGCATTTCGGAGAACACCTCGTTCCCGTTTTCGGTCAGAATTACGATCTCCTCAAGCCGAACGCCAAACTGTCCTGGGACATAAATCCCGGGTTCGATGGAGAAGACGTTGCCGGTTTCAAGCACAACATCTGACGAGGCGGTGATGTAAGGTGGCTCGTGCACATCAACGCCGAGTCCGTGGCCGGTACGGTGCAAGAAAAGGTCACCATACCCCGCGGCTGAGATAACGTCTCGCGCGGCGGCATCGACTTCGCTTGCCTTTGCCCCCGGCTTGGCGGCGGTGAGTGCGGCTTTTACAGCCAGTTCCACAGTCGCGAAAACGTCTTCGTAAGTTGAGTTCGGCTGCCCAAAATATCCACAGCGCGTCATGTCGGAGGGATAACCGTCGAGGCGGCAGCCCGTGTCTATGAGGACGGCCATGTCCTTTACCAGCTGCGTGTCGCCCGTGTGGTGATGCGGGAACGCGCCGTTGGCACCGAAGCCGACGATGGTAAACTCTGGTGTTGCGCCATTTGCCTTATAGTGACCGCGAATGATGTCTTGCAGATCCCGCTCTGTCATACCTTCTTTCAAACTGTCGAACGCGATCTGTACGGCTTGGTCATTCAGCAGATGCGCGGCCTTGATCGCCGCCTTTTCGCTGGCGTCCTTGCGACTGCGGAGCAGGCCGACAGTGTCGTCTGTAAAACGTCGGTATTGCGTCGGCAAAGCGTCGGTGAGCCTAAAGGCGAAATCGGCACGCATCGTTTCGTCAATGACAATCGAAGGGTCGGTTTTCTCAGCAACGCCGACATGCGAAAGAAGTCGTGAAAGTGCTTCGCTCGGACCCTCGTCGTCCTTCCAAGGGAAGAAAGGGAGTTCGGTCATCTGACGAGCACTGTCTGCATTGAGGGATGGCATCAAGAAACCTGCTTCCTTGGGGCCGACCAGCAACATCACGGGACGCTCGTCGCCGTGCGGATTGACGCCGGAAAGCCACGCCATGTGGGTGGACGGACCAAGCGCCACGAGATCAGTATTTGTCTCTTCCATTCGGGCCCGCAACGCGGCGATGCGATCAGAATAATTGGCGTTGGTCATGAGCATTCTCCAGTGAACTGTTGTTCAGTTGTCGCGCATGAATTCTGCGTTCGCAATGGGCTATAGAGAATTTGCTCGGAAAGCGCCGTTAGCGCTGACAGGGCCTGGCTTGTTTGCTAGAGACGAGAAGAGCAGGGGAGGCCACAGTATGAAACGTTCGCGCATCAACCAAATTATGGCAGAGGCCGGCGATATGATCCGTCGCTACGGTTTTGTGCTGCCTCCATTTGCGCATTGGACGCCCGAAGAGTTCGTGTCGCAGAAGGATGCGGCCCGTCACGTAATCAATGCGCGTTGTGGATGGGACATCACCGACTATGGAGACGGGCGTTTTGACGAGATGGGGCTGTTCCTGTTCACTTTACGGAACGGTTTGCTTGGGGACCTGCAACGGGGCGGTGGCATGTGTTACGCGGAGAAACTGCTGATTTCGAAGCAGGACCAACTCAGCCCGATGCACACACATGTGATCAAGGCAGAGGATATTATCAATCGCGGCGGTGCCACATTGGTCGTCGAGCTGTTTGGCTCTGATGACGATGGGAATTTTGCTGAAGACCGCGGCGGTGTCGTGATGTGCGATGGTATCAAGCGCAACTATGCGCCTGGCGAAAAGCTGCGGTTTGAACCAGGTGAGAGTGTGACGCTGATGCCAGGAGACTGGCATGCATTTTGGGGCGAAGGAGGGGACGTTTTGATCGGGGAGGTGTCTACCGTAAACGACGACGAAACTGACAACATCTTCCGAGAACCTATCGGACGTTTTGCCGACATCGAGGAAGATGAAGCGCCTACGCACCTATTGGTCAGCGATTATCGGAAGTGGCTCGGCTAAGCCTCTCAGATTTGCCGTGTTTGCAAACTGTCTCGCGTTGCGACAGCGTGAAGCAACTCTCACAGTGATCCCCTGAAACAATTGATACAATTTGAGGTAGTGACCTGAACGGAAAAATGGGGTTCGCTTGAGTTGGTCTGCTTTCCATTGGGTTGAGAAAACCGATTGGGAAGCAACTCCGGAAAGGTTGGGCGCAACAAATGGAGACGAGCATTAACACCCGCGAGCCGATTTCTTCGGTTTTCGAGGCCGTAAATGTGCTCGACGAGGGGTTTGTGCTTTTTGACCGAGACCTCAAGCTGGTGTTCGCGAACAAGAGCTACGCCGAAATGCTCGGTCCGCACCGAGATGTCTTGGTCCCCGGAACCCCGATGCAGAATATTATCGGTAGTGCGGTAGCCAGCGGACATGTGACGATCCAGCGCGGCGCCGAACAGGGGATGCCGGCATTTATGGAGAAGCTGAAATCTTTGGAAAGCGCGCAGATAGAAGTGCGTGTTGCCGACGGCACGGAGCGTGAGATCAGTCTTACGCGGTTGAGCGATGGCGGGCTTGTGGGCAACGTTAAGGATATCACCCATCAACGCACGACAGAGGCGCGCGCGCGCGAATTGCTGAACAAGGTTATCGACGCCGTAGAATTCGGGATCGCGCTTATTGACGATGATGACCGTCTTGTGTTCGCCAACCAACGATTTCGGGAAATGGTCGATCCAGAAGACCATTTCTTGAAACCCGGCATCCCAATCCAAGAGGTTTATGAACGCTCTATCGAAAAGGGAAGCTTTAGGGCGCCGGAAGGTATGGCGTGGGAAGAGATGCGCGCCGAATTGAACAATATGATCCGTACTGCGGCGAAAGGGTTTTCCCTGACGAGCTCAGCCGGACGGGAGATTGTCGGAAACGTTTATGAAACTGTTCTTGAGGGACGTCTGCTGACGCTGGAAGACGTTACAGATCAGCTACGGGCAGAGCGGCTGTTCACGGACGCCGTTGCGCGATTGCCGGTCGGTGTGGCGATTGAGGAGGCTGACGGTAACCTGTTTCACTGTAACGAGGCGTTTTCCTCTCCCTTCGGCTATCAGCCAGCGGACCTTCTGGCGCTTGCGGACAGCGAGAGATTTTCAACACTTGCGCCGCAAATCGCGTCGATTGCGGGTCAGGATGTCGGGGACCGGGGTGTTGAACTTTTCGGAGAAGCCATCCGTGCGCAACGCGAGACACTCAAACCTATGGAAGTCTGCTTCCGCAACGGGCGCCACTATCTTGTCGAGCGGGCCGCAACCGAAGATGACGGGCGCGTTGTCGTTGTCACGGACACCACCGCCCTGAAAGAAGCTGAGAAACGCAGTCAGCAAACGCTGAACGACACCATTCAGTCGCTTGAAGAGGGGCTTGCGGTTTTCGATACGGATACCGGCTTTGTCTTGGGAAACCGGCGATTGCGGGAGATGTTCTTTGAAACCCTTGCTCCTCCGAGCGAAGGCGAGCAGCTGTCGGCGCTATGGAAGCGATTGGTTGAAGGGCGGGTGATCGCGGTTCCCGAAAATCTGACTCCGGAAGCGTACGTTGCTGATCTTGATCGTTTCGCAACTGAATTTCGAAAGCGAGAAACTATCCATCTGGTCAATGGGCGCACACTTTTGGCATCCACTCACTGGACGGAGAAAGAGCGCTATCTGTTGTCATTCGTGGACGTAACCGAGCAGCGCCGAGCTGAGGCGGAACAGCGAGAAGCGGATCTTCTTTTGCACAAGATCGTCGACGCTTGTCCGGCGAATTTCCTCGTTTCGCGAATTGACGACGGCAAGATCATCTATTGCCCTCCGCCTTCGCGGGAACGATTTGGCGAGATCGAAACCACCTTGAGTTTCTTTTTGAGCCCTGAAGATCGACAAGCTTATCTGGATGCACTTTTGCCAACCGGTTCTTTGGATGATTATCGCGTTCAGTTCCGACGGGCGGACGGATCAATCATGCAGGGCATTACGGCGGCAAGAGTCACCGAATATAAGGGCGAGGATGTGATCGTGTCCTCTACCCGCGATATCTCCGATCTTTTGGCCATGCAGGAAGAATTGCAACTGCAACGCGACGCTGCGCATCAGTCGGAAAAGCTATCTGCACTTGGCGAGTTGCTGGCCGGCGTTGCTCATGAGTTGAACAATCCACTATCGATCATAGTGGGGTATGCCCAGATGCTGGAAGGGCGGCTTGAAGATCCGACGTTGTCAAAGCGGGTCGACCGTATCGCCGAAGCCGCAGAGCGCAGTTCAAAAATTGTTCGCGCTTTCCTCGCAATGGCGCGGCAGCGCCCAACCAAAGTAGAGCAATGTTCTTTGAACGATATTGCGCTGACAGCACTTGATGTCGCGGGTTACGGACTGCGCACGAACGGCACCAACGTTGTCACAGAGCTTGACGACGATTTGCCGGATGTTGACGGGGATGTTGATCAGTTGGTGCAGGTTTTTTCAAACCTGATTGTGAATGCCGAACATACGTTGGCGCCGCTTGGAGACAGGGGCGAGCTTTTGATCCGGTCCTATTTTGATACAGAGCATGGCCAGTCGGTGGTGGAAATTCGCGACAACGGTTCTGGAATCCCCGAAGCCATTCGCGCGCGTATTTTCGAGCCCTTCTTTACCACCAAGGATGTTGGCAAGGGCACTGGAATTGGTCTGGCGTTTAGTCACAGGATCGTTGATGCCCACGGAGGGCAACTGGATCTGAAGTCGGTCGAGGGGGAACGCACAAGTTTCTTTGTCAGGCTCGATGCAGAAGGTAGCAGGGATGCCTCCGAGGGGCGAATTCCGGAGCCGTCCAAAGAGAATTTGGCCCGTCGGGTGCTTGTTGTCGATGACGAGGAAACCGTGGGGGAGCTTATCTGCGACATGCTGGAAGAGTTGGCTTGCGAGCCGGTCTTGGTGACCGATGCCAAAGAGGCATTGGAGCTGTTGGTCCATGAACCGTTTGATCTTGTTCTGAGTGATTTCAAAATGCCGGGAATGAACGGTGCCGACTTTTATAGCGAGATCGCTGTATCCTTGCCGCACTACGCCCAAAGGATCGGGTTTGTTACCGGGGATACGCTTGGCAATGATGCATACAGGTTCTTTTCTGAGTTGAAACGGCCGCATATCGAGAAGCCAATCTTGCGTGACGAACTCGAGAGCCTTGTCGAAGGTCTGTCCAAAGCGGGAGATGTAAAATGATCTCTGGCAGCGAGGCAAAGACCATTCTCGTTTGCGATGACGAACCGCATCTGCGCGAGATGTTGTCGGAGTACCTTTGCGAGCGGGGCTTTGGTGTGAAGCAGGCCGAGAATGCAGATGCGTTGTTTGAGGTGATCGAGCAGACACCGCCGGACATTGTTATTCTTGACATCAACATGCCTGGAACGGATGGACTTACTGCTCTGCGCCAACTTCGTGTGGACTCGGCTATTCCGGTGATCATGTTGTCTGCCGCGGGCGAAGTTGTTGACCGGATTGTGGGCCTCGAAATGGGGGCGGATGACTACGTTGCGAAACCGGTCGATCTGCGTGAGTTGGAGGCGAGGATCAAGGCCGCGCTCAGGCGACAGAGTTTTTCCGCTGCCGAGCCGGACGTGCCAATGAGGGCAACCGGCAGGGTTCCTTTTGGCCGATGTGAGTTGGATTTGGACGGCGCGAAGTTGTTCGGTGAGAACGGCGAAGAGATCAGCATCACCGCGATGGAATTCAGTCTTTTAAGGGTCTTTGCCCAGAACCGCGGAAGAGTACTCAATCGTGACCAGCTTCTGGAGCAGGCGCATGATAGGGGATGGGAGCATTTCGATCGTTCAATTGACCTGCGGATTTCTCGACTGCGCCGCAAGATTGAGGTGCATCCCAGTAAGCCAGACACAATTCGAACGGTTCGAGGCATCGGATATATTTTTGACTAGCGTGTTTCCGATTGTTGGTCGCAAAGAAATGGCGCGAGACACTGTCTCGCGCCTTCTTTCTGTCGGGGGCAGCGTCCATCAGATCAGGAAAAGATCTCCCTCGGTCAGATCGATATGGCCCAGCAGGGTCAGGGACAGATCTGTGGTCAGCCCATTCCCATCGCGCATGTAGATATTCGTTACATCGCCATAAATGTTGCTCTGGGTTTGCTCGAAGTACACTTCTGCGCCCGGAGTGTTGGAGAACCCGTTCTGCTCTCCGAGGAAGTCAGCGCCTCCAAAGTCCTGGAACACCATCAGGTCGCCGCCGGAAACGAAATCCTCGATGATGTCGTTCGGTCCGCCCGATGTGCCGCCGCTGTCTCCGGTTTCGAAGTAGAACACGTCAAAGCCAGCGCCACCGGACATATAGTCACCAATTTCGCCCGCTTCGTTTGTGCCTCCGTAGATGGCGTCATTGCCGCCGCCGCCTTGAATGTAGTCGTTGCCGACCTGACCATAGAGTTCATCGTCGCCTTCGCCGCCAAGAATTGAGTCGTTCCCGCCGTCGCCATCGATGCTGTCGTTGCCGGTGCCTCCATTCATCTGGTCGTTGCCGCTGCCACCTGACATGAGGTCACGGCTGGCACCGCCGTTAATGATGTCGTTGCCCTGCGCGCCAACCATGACGTCAATGCCGCCGCCACCTTCCATGTGGTCGTCACCGAGACCGCCTTGGAGGAGGTCGTTGCCAATGCCGCCGAAGACCTGGTCGTTGCCTTCGCCACCGAAGATGGTGTCCGCACCATCATCACCCCAAAGCAAATCGTTCCCGTCGCCACCATCAATGCTGTCGTTGCCGTCTTCTCCGCGCACAACATCAAAACCCGTACCGGTTTCTATACGGTCGTTGCCGACGCCACCCCAGATCATGTCCATTCCGATGCCGCCGTAGATAACGTCGTTACCTGAGCCGCCTTCGATCGTGTCATCGCCCTGGTCACCCGAAATGACATCATTTCCGGTTCCGCCGTAGAGGGCGTCGTCGCCTCGCATTCCAAGGATGAGATCGTTGCCGGTACCGCCGTATGCAACATCGTTGCCGTCGTAGAGGAAGAGATCATCGTCACCCCAGAGGCCCCAGACGCGGTCTACGCCGTTGGTGCCGTGATACAAGTCCGCTCCGCCGTAGTCGATCCAGATGCTGGCAGGCGTGATGGTCAATCCGTCGGGAATGAGGGGAGACAGTGGTGCCAGAAAATTCAAAAAGGAAGTGAAGCGCGCCGCGAGTTCGGTGTCGATTACGAACGTGGGCTCCGTCGGTTCGGGGCGCTCCTCCTCACGCGGATCGTCCGCCTCTCGGATTGGCTCGTTAGTATCGGGTGCAGGTTCCGCTGGTGGCTGTTCTCCCCTGCGAGCCTGCGGTCCACGACTATCTTCTTCAGTTTGCCGTGTTTCGGCCTTTTCAGCACGGTTGGCTCGGCCATTCCAAGCCAGAGAAGTGGAAAACGGTTTTAGAAATTTGAACGCCATCTGAATGACCCCCTTACCAATGAACTACGTTTGTCCGATGTCTGGCGGTTGTGCTGCCTACATCAGATCTGTGATGGGGATGTTTTGACGCTCCTGTGTGTCACGCGAACTTCGCGAACCCATGAGTTTTGTACGCTTTGTATCAGTCGGAGCCTCTTGGAAGCCGAAACTGACACAGTTGATACACAGGCGGTCTATTTGGCGCGCGCTGCTGCTCCGACGAACGAAAAAAGCCGCCAGGGGTTCTGGCGGCTTTCTGAGCGGTTTTAAGCGGTCAAACTTAATGTGGCAATTGAGATGCCTCGCGGGCGAGGGCTTCGATTTCAGCCCACTTGCCGCTTTTTACTAACGCTGAGGGTGCAACCCAGCTACCGCCTGCGCAGACGACATTGGGCAGGCTCAGATAGTCGGTTGCGTTTTGCGGGTTAACGCCGCCTGTCGGGCAGAAGCTGATCTGGGGCAGGGGGCTGGCAAGAGACCCGAGGAATTTCGCTCCGCCTGCCGCTTCGGCCGGAAAGAACTTCAACATGGAGTATCCACGTTCCAACAAAGCCATAGCTTCGCTTGCGCTGGCCGAGCCAGGCAGCAGGGGTAAGCCTTCCGCTTCGCAAGCTTCCAGCAATGTATCGGTTGCGCCGGGGGAGACACCGAAAGTCGCGCCGGCGTCCTTGGCGGCCTTAACGTCATCAGGTGTAAGGAGTGTGCCGGCGCCGACCATGCCGCCTTCAACCTTGGACATGGCCGCAATCACATCAAGCGCCGCCGGCGTTCGCAGAGTGACCTCAAGGGCGGGGAGGCCACCCGCAACGAGAGCTTCGGCCAACGGCTTGGCATGCGCGACGTCGTCTACCACGAGGACTGGAACAATCGGCGCGGCCTCGCAGATTTTGCGGGCTTCAACGGAGGCTTGTTGGGGAGTGATCGGCATGTTTTTAGAATCCAAATACGGTTGCGCCGGTGTCGGCGGAATTCACGTTGTTGCGGAACAGGCGGAAAAGCTCGCGACCCGTTCCGGATTGATAGGAAGAAAGATCGGCAGTGACCACATCCCGATCCAAGAACCCGTCCGTCAGGACTTCCAGATCGCCCGTCACAGCATCGACACGCACCAAATCGCCGTCCTTTAGTTTTGCGATTGGGCCGCCATCCAAAGCCTCAGGGACCACATGGATTGCAGACGGAATCTTGCCGGAAGCGCCGGACATGCGCCCGTCCGTCACAAGAGCAACCTTCTGACCGCGGCCTTGCATGATCGACAGGAACGGCGTCAGAGAGTGCAGTTCCGGCATGCCGTTGGCCTTGGGGCCCTGGAAGCGCACGACGATTACAACATCCTCAGTCAATTCACCCTTTTTGAAGGCGTCCTTTGCTTCTTCCTGATCGTGGAAGATGCGCGCGGGGGCTTCGATAATGCGGTTTTCCTCGGCCACTGCAGAGACTTTCATGACTCCGGTGCCAAGGTTGCCGGTCAGGCGTGCAAGACCGCCCGTTTCCTGAAACGGCTTTGAGGCGGGCCGCACAATCTGTTCGTTCAGGCTTTCTTTGCTTCCTTCGCGCCAGGTGAGAGCGCCGCCGTCAAGGAAAGGCTCCATGATGTAGCTGCCAATCCCTTCGCCCGTGACAGTCTTGGTGTCGGGGTGCAGATAGCCGGCGCCAAGCAGTTCGCGGATCATGAACCCCAGACCGCCAGCCGCGTGGAAGTGGTTCACGTCCGCGAGCCCATTGGGATAGACGCGCGACAAAAGCGGCACGACGTCGGACAGTTCTGCAAAGTCCTGCCAGTCAAGGATCACGCCGCCGGCGCGTGCCATGGCGATCAGGTGAATAAGAAGGTTGGTCGAGCCGCCGGTGGCCATCAGACCTACAATACCGTTTACATATGCCTTTTCGTTGAGAACGTCGCAAACTGGCGTGTAGTCATTGCCGAGGGCGGACAAGCCGAGTGCCCGTTTGGCGCCTTCACGCGTTAGTGCATCACGCAGGTCGGTGCCGGGATTTACGAAAGACGAGCCGGGCAGATGCAAGCCCATGAACTCCATCAACATCTGGTTCGTGTTGGCGGTTCCGTAGAATGTGCATGTGCCGGGGCCGTGGTAGGCGGCCATTTCCGATTTCAAAAGCTCGTCGCGACCGATTTCGCCGGCAGCATATTTCTTGCGGACTTCGGACTTCTCATCGTTGGAGATGCCAGAAGTCATCGGTCCGGCCGGTAAGAAAACGGCGGGCAAGTGGCCAAATACCTGCGCGCCTATGATCAGGCCCGGCACGATTTTATCGCAAACCCCGAGGTAAACCGTGGCGTCAAAAACGTTGTGGGACAATGCGACCCCGACGCCCATGGCGATGGCATCCCGCGAGAAGAGGGAAAGCTCCATCCCTGCTTCACCCTGTGTCACGCCATCACACATGGCGGGCACGCCTCCCGCGACCTGCGCGGTACCGCTGATCTCCCGAACGGCTTCCTTAATCGCATTGGGGTAGGTTTCAAACGGCTGGTGAGCGGACAACATGTCGTTGTAGGCGGTTATGATCCCGAGGTTTCCGGCACCTTTTGTGGCCAAAGTCGACTGATCTTCCCCCGCTGCGGCGTAAGCATGCGCCTGCCCGGAGCAAGACAGGTGAGCACGTGCGGGGCCTTGCTTGCGAGCCTGATCCATGCGTTCAAGATAGGCCGAACGGGTTAGCGCGCTGCGGCTGATAATGCGGTCCGTGACCGCCTGCACTGTTGGGTGGACCGGCATAGTGCCTTCCTTCCTGATTTTACAAATCTTCTTTAGCTTCAGTCGCCGATCGGGCGCCAGCGCCTTCCGTCGCGGTGAAGCAGCATCAACGCCTCTTCAGGGCCCGAACTGCCGACATCATAAGGCACTGGTTTTTTGCCGCTTTCCTGCCAAGCAGCGATCAGCGGATCGGCCCAGCCCCAGGCTGCCTCGACTTCGTCACCGCGCATGAAGAGGGTCTGGTCGCCGCGGATCACGTCCATGATCAGGCGCTCATAAGCGTCCTGTGTATTCAGGTCCGAGCCAAGGGCATCGGCAAAGGTCATGTCCATGTCGACTTCGGTAAGGCGCATGCCGCCGGGACCCGGTTCCTTGATCGTGGTGCGCAGGGTGATGCCCTCGTCCGGTTGCAGGCGGATGATCAGGGCGTTGCCTTTGCGTCCGTCCATCGGGTTGGGAAAAATCATGTGTGGCGGATCACGGAAGACCACAGTGATCTCGCTGACGCGGTCGCGTAGGCGTTTGCCTGTGCGCAGATAGAACGGCGTGCCAGCCCAACGCCAGTTCGCAATTTTGAGCTTCATTGCCACAAAGCTCTCGGTGCGCGAGGCGTCGTTTTCTACATCCTCGAAATAGCTCGGCATGTCTCGGCCGGAGCGGTATTGACCACGCACGATGTCTTCGCTTTCGACCGGATCCAGCGCTTCTATTACTTTCACCTTTTCGTCGCGCACAGAGTTGGGCGCAAACTTGGAGGGGGGCTCCATCGCCGTCAGACACAAGAGTTGCATCAGGTGGTTTTGCACCATGTCGCGCATGGCACCGGACTGGTCGTAGTATCCGCCGCGTCCGCCGACACCAAGGCTTTCTGCGACGGTGATCTGCACGTGATCGATGTGGGTGGAATTCCACAGCGGTTCAAAGAGCGAGTTGGCAAACCGCAGCGCCATCAGGTTCTGCACGGTTTCTTTACCGAGGTAGTGGTCGATGCGATAGATTTGTTCTTCGGCAAAGTGGCGCAACAGATCGGCGTTCAGCGCCTTGGCGGACGCGAGATCGTGGCCAAAGGGTTTTTCGACCACGATGCGGGATTGCGGCGTTGCCACGCCATGTTTGCTTAGTCGTTCCGCGATTGCACCAAAGAGTGATGGCGAGACCGACAAGTAGAACGTGCGGATCACATCGTCGCGCAAAATGTTCTTGAGCGCCGACCAACCGGTGTCTCCGGTGGCGTCGATATGTACGTATTCCAACCGTTCAAGGAAGGCCGCGACAGTGTCAGCAGGACGCAGTTCCTCAGGCAAGAATTCAGCAATGGCTGCGCCGATAACCTTGCGGAACTCGGCGCTGTCAAAATCGGATCTCGCAGAGCCGACAATGCGGGCTTCTTCGGGCATTTGACCCGACTTGAAGCGAAGAAACAGGCCCGGCAGGATTTTGCGCCGGGCCAGATCACCCGTCGCCCCGAAGATCACCAGATCAAAGGGCGAAACCGGGATGACGCGAGCGACCATGTGTTCTTATCCCTTCAGCAAGGCGCCAATGCGGCGGCCGGTGTCGAGCATGCGGTTGGAGAACCCCCACTCGTTGTCGTACCAGCTTACCACACGCACAAGGCCGTCGTCTGTGACGGATGTTTGTGCCGGAGCAAACACCGAAGAGTGCGGGTCGTGGTTGAAGTCTTGTGAAACCAGTGGCGCCTCTTCATACCCAAGCACGCCCTTCAGCGGACCTTCGGCAGCGGCTTTCATTGCTGCGTTAATACCGCCAACGGTCGCCTCTTTCTCGGGGACGATAACCAGATCAACCATGGAAACGTTGGCTGTGGGAACGCGCACTGCGGAGCCTTCAAGTTTGCCTGCCAGTTCCGGGAGAACCAGAGAAATGGCGCGGGCCGCTCCGGTGGACGTCGGTATCATCGACAATGCGGCGGCGCGGGCGCGATAGAGGTCCTTGTGGTTTGTGTCGTGGGTAGGCTGGTCACCGGTGTAGGCGTGAATAGTCGTCATGTAGCCAGTTTTGATGCCGTAGGTGTCTTTGAGAACCTTGGCCACCGGCGCGAGACAGTTGGTGGTGCAGGACGCGTTGGAAACGATGATGTCGTCAGCAGTCAGAGTGTCGTCGTTGACACCGAAAACGATGGTTTTGTCAGCATCTTTTCCAGGAGCCGAGACCAGAACACGTTTTGCTCCGGATTTCAGCAGAAGTTCAGCTTTGTCTTTTGCGGTGAAAATGCCGGTGCATTCGAACGCAACGTCTACGTCAGACCAAGGCAGGTCTTCTGGGTTGCGGATCGCTGTCAGGCTAATGGTTTGGCCGGCGACCTTCATTGTGTCGCCGTCCAGCGAAACGTCTGCATTCAGGCGGCCGTGAACGCTGTCGTATTTTAGCAGGTGCACCAGGTGATCGTTGGGAGACAGGTCGTTGATTGCTACAACTTCGATATCGGTTGCACCACTTTCAACGAGGGCCCGCAAAACTCCGCGGCCAATGCGGCCAAATCCGTTGATTGCAATCTTCGTGGTCATCTTAAAACTCCTAACCCGTAGACAAGCGCATTTCGATTGCGCTACCGTTAGCGCTATCGGTACAGTCGAACGCATCAGAAATCAAGGGGGTTGCGGCACGGCGTCCTTCACAAGTTTTGGGCTTGCGAAACTGGGGGCAGTGTCAGACCATCACGCCATGGGGAAAAAGCTGCTTCTCAAAGATATTGCCAACCTTGCGGGCGTCAGTGAAATGACAGCTTCGCGGGCCTTGAGGGGTGCGCCAGACGTGTCGCAGCGGACGCGCGAGAAGGTCGAGCAAATCGCCAAGGATGTCGGATATGTTCCGAATCGCATTGCCGGAGCGCTGGCCTCCAACAAGGTGAACCTTGTTGGTGTTGTTGTGCCGAGCCTGAATTCCTCTGTTTTTCCAGAGGTGCTCTCCGGCATTTCTTCCAAGCTTAAGGACACGCCTCTCAAGCCTGTAATCGGGGTGACGGCCTATGATCTTGAGGAGGAGGAGGAGGTGATCCGCGAGATGCTAAGCTGGCGTCCCGCGGGAATTGTCGTTGCGGGGTTGGAGCACACAGAGGCGGCCCGCAAGATGATGGCCAATGCGGATTGTCCGGTTGTTGAAGTTATGGATGTGGACGGCGATCCGGTACGCCATTGCGTGGGCATTTCGCACCTAGCCGCGGGACGTGCAATGGCGCGCACCATTCTGGATGCGGGTTACAAGCGTATCGGCTTTATCGGGACAAAGATGCCGCAAGATTTTCGGGCCGAGAAAAGGTTGACCGGCTTTCTGGAAGAGCTGGAAAAAGCAGGCGTCTCCCTGGCCGATCAGGAGCTTTACTCCGGTGCGTCTTCGATCGAGAACGGCCACCTGTTAACGAAGGAACTGTTGGCCAGAACACCGGACCTCGACTGCCTGTATTTTTCGAGCGATGTCATGAGCGTAGGCGCCTATATGCATTGCGTTGCTGCTGGGCTTTCGGTGCCGGATGAGCTGGCGCTGGCGGGTTTCAATAACCTGAACCTCTTGCGGGGTTTGCCGATCAAGCTGGCAACAACAGACGCGCACAGGTTTGCAATTGGCGAGGCCGCTGCAGATATCATTCTCGATGCTCCGAAAGCGGCGAAGCTTGTCCAGTTGGAACCGGAAGCCATTAGAGGCCAGTCGCTCTAATCCTATTGCCGCTCTTGCGTCAGGGCGCTTGCCACGAGTTCGGGAAGGGAATTGGCGTGCCCCAAAGGGGGCAACCGAAGTCCTACAAAGCCGGCATTGTCGAGCGCTTCAGGAATGTCTTCTTTGCAATGACCGCCTTCGAGCGCGAAAAATGGCAGGCAGATCGCCTTGGGGCCAAGATCACGAGCCGCGTCGAAGATAAACGGACTTTCTTCGATAAGGCCTTGAATAATATCAATTTCCGGGAGGCGTTCCGAGAGGGCTTCGGCGAAATTTCGGGTCGAAAGAGCCGCCTTGTCGCCCTTGGCGGAGCCATGGCCGGCAAGGAGAAGACGGGTGTCGGCCTGCGGCCATCCCTGAGCAATCAAATGGGATTGGATCAGCTCGGTTGCCAAATCTGGCAAGGCGGAATGGAAGCCGAGCGGAGGCAGAATGCGCAGGTTACGGCCTTTCAAACGGCGTGGCAGAACACGACCGACAAACCAGCCGTCTGCCATGAACATGGGAAAGACAAGCGCGTCTTCTTCCATGCTAAGAGATTGATTTTCCAGCGCTTCCGGTTTTGCGATGGTTGCGGATCTTATGTCCCAATCAGGTAAGAGCAGGCCGACCTTGGCCGCGAAACCGGAAAGCCAGAGTTCCGGTGGCTCAGGATCAGATGGCTGGCCGTGGGCCACGATCAGGGCTTGTTTGGGCGGAATGCTCATGCCTCAAAGGCAGCGGCGAGGTCTGCGGGCAAGTCGAATTCGGACAGCGCGCGAGTGCGGGCTTCGGGTGACATCTTTCGGGCGGTTTTTGTGACGATATCCAGAACTTTCTCATGCGGATGCTTTGCCGCAAAGGGAGCGAAGTACCATTTGACAAATACGAAACAAATAACGTCTTCAAGGGTTTGGACCTGATCGTTGCGTTTGATCCCTTCTTTGCGCAACATGGCGCCCGCTTTGGAAATGTCTTCGTCTGAATAGCCCGCGCCTGCCATGATCTCGCCAACGCGTGTTGCGTGATGCGCGCCGAGGTCGCGGCGCCACTTGAGATAACCTGCTCGACCTTCGGGATAGTCGGCGCGCAAAAGAACCCATCGTTCGATGTGCTGACCTCGCGCGGCGATCTGCAACACTTCGGACGCATTCGGGAAAAGCCGGTTGCACTCGGCGCTCATCCGCTGGCCATAAAGCAGCGCTTCCGGTTGTCCGTCGTCCATCCTCGGGTCTTTGGCATTGGCAGCGTCGATGGCTTTGAGGACAGAATCAAGCTTGGACATGGGGCGCTCCGGTGATTTTGATTTGCGGCGAATTTACGGGCAACTTCGGATGTCTGCAACGCGTCGGCAGAGCGTCGGTATCGTGTCGGTGCGGATTGTGGGAGGCGGGTTTACGAAAATCCGGGCTGGGCTTCCAGAGCCGCCCGCAATGCATCGAGGTCCAGCGGCTTGTAAAGCAGGCGGGCGTTCAAAGCGGCGGCCTCGTTCTGCACCTCCGGTTCCCGGTTGGCTGTTATCACGACAGCCGGGAGCGGACCGTAAATGGCCTGCAGGTCCGCAATCAGGCCGGTGCCGGTAGCGTCTTCGTCGAGCTGATAGTCTGCAAGGATGACGTCTGGCGCTATGTCGATTTCCTGAAGGAGTGCGATGGCCTCGGAGTGGCCTTCGCAAGCCAGTACGTCAGCTCCCCAGTTTTCAAGCGTCATGGATATCGCGTTGCGCAATTCTGTGTCGTTTTCCACTAGCAGAACAATGCGATGCGCCAAGGGAGTACCTGCAACAGGATCATCTTGTGGTTCCATGGCCGTATCTGTGGGGCAAGCCAGTGGCAGATCGACGGAAAAGCGGGTGCCGGAGCCCGGAGTTGAGCGCATGGTCAGCGGGTGCTGC
The DNA here is from genome assembly GCF_004346865.1 of Shimia isoporae. Classification (NCBI taxonomy): domain Bacteria; kingdom Pseudomonadati; phylum Pseudomonadota; class Alphaproteobacteria; order Rhodobacterales; family Roseobacteraceae; genus Shimia; species Shimia isoporae. The sequence continues at coordinate 2,322,339 of NZ_SMGR01000001.1, read as the reverse complement.
AAAAGGCGACAGGCGCGGTCCACAATGGCCAGACCAAGGCCAAGACCTTCGGCGGCGCTTGCGGCGGCATTCACGCGATGAAACTCGTCAAAAATCTTGTCCTGCTGTTCTGGTGGGATGCCGGGACCGGTGTCATGGATTTCCACGATCACTCGATCGCCGCGACGGCGCGCGCCGACCAAAACGCGCCCATTGTCCGTGTAGCGGAGAGCGTTGGAAATCAGGTTCTGCAGGATGCGGCGCAGATAAGTGGCGTCGGAAGACACATGGGCCGAGTTTGGCACGACATCAAATTGAAGGCCTTTTTCAGCGGCCAGTGGCGCAAGTTCGTCACGCATCTGGTCCAGCATGACGCCCAAGGGGATTTCGCTGGGATGAATGGCGGCACGGCCTGAATCCAGCCGTGAGATGTCCAGCAACGCGCCGAGAATGTGTTCAACGCTTTGCAGTGCGCTGGATGCTTTTGTCAGGCGCTCGCGTTGATCCGGGTCCTCGATATCGCTGTCCAGCGAAGCCATATAGAGTTTTGCCGCGGAGAGCGGTTGCAAGAGATCGTGGCTGGCAGCTGCCACAAAACGGGATTTGGACGCGTTGGCGCGTTCGGCTTCTGCCAGAGCGTCCTGAAGTTCAAGCGTGCGCTCGGTTACTCGTTTCTCAAGGGTTTCATTGACTTGCGATATCGCGCGCATTGCAGCGCGTTCGGCGGTGATGTCGGTGAAGGAAATCACAAAACCACCGTCAGGCATTTGTTGCGCGAAGACGGCAAGAATGCGGTCGGTTCCGATCTCGACTTCGAAGCTGAGTGCCGCGCGTCTGTCTTTGCGCGAAGTCCAGCGGGGTAGGGCCTCCGCGTCTTCGGTCGAGGCAAATGAGACCTTGCGGCTGAGTTGTTCGAAAATGGTTTGGAAGCTTTGGCCGATACGGAACCGACCGATCTGGATTGACAGCAACTCACCCATTCGACGGTTCCAGCCTATGAGGCGCTGTTCGCTGTCAAAGATACCGACACCTTGATTGAGGTGCTCGAGAGTGGCTTTGATAAGTGCAGCCTGATCGTCCTTTAGCCGTTCACGTTCCTGTCTCTCCAACAGCATCATATCCGTGACGTCGGTTTGCAGAACGACTGTGCCACCGTCGCGGGTGCGGTGCTCCGATACCTGAAGCCACCGGTCGCCTGCCATACGAGCGTTGAAGACGACGTGTTGTTCCTTGTGTCGGGCCATGCGCTGTGCGGCCCACTGCGCTGGCGTCTCACCCTCTGGCAGTTCGAGGTAGGGGCTGGCGGAAACGATGTGGACGTAATCCCGGAACGGAAGGCCGGGCTGAAACTGATGGTGGACGTCACGCATGTGTTTCCCAAAGCGAGAATTGCACATCACGAGATGTTCATTGGCGTCAAAGAGGGCAAAACCTTCCTGCACGGTTTCGATTGCATTCGCGAGGTTGGCGCGGGCGGCTTCAGCTTCGGCGTTGGCGGTGGCCAGCTGAGCGTTGGAGGAATTTAGCAGGTCGAGTGCGTGTTCAAGCTCTCGAGTGCGGGCGCGCACCTCTTCCTCGAGCATGACGGCGCGTTCGAACTGGGCATAAGCGACACCGGCGGTGTCGGGGCCCTGCTCGGCGCGGCGCATGAGGGTGTCCACGATTTTGAGCAGCTTTTCGTTTTGCCGCGCAAGCGTATCGGTCGGGTTGATGAGTGATTGGGCCATGGGTCCGGCCTAGTCCGTTTCCGGGGGATAGATCGCGACACCGGTGAAGGTCTGGTTCACATGCATAGAGTTAACCTGTTCCCCGTAGGTGGAGAAGCCGACCACGTTGTGGCGGGCCATGACTTCCGACAGGCCTGTGGTCATCTGTTTTTGCGTCGCTTCGACACGACGCAACAAGCAATCGCAACCTAGGATCATATCGGGCGTTTTGCTCTCTGACAGGATCGACAGTTCCCGGTCCAGGTGAGTGACCATGTCTTCGGGTTCGGCAAGCGTGAGAACCATGCCCTCATCGATGGCACTAAAGAAAACGAGGTCACCGTTTTCCGCCACACGCTGAATCGCACGCACATGCGTCTGGTCACCAATGCGCACAACAACCGGATGTGCCGCAAACGTGAAGGTCGACAACTGTTCCGGATCTTTGCCAAGTATGCGGGCGTATTCGCGGGCCGCAGGTTCGGCGTTGATTTCAGAGACCAGCCGGTTGGCAGGGTCGGCGGCGGTCACAACCATACGGGCGTCTGTTGGTTGCAGATGGTCGGTCTTGAAAACACGCACCGGACAATTTGAGCGGACTTGAACGAGGACTGCCGCATTGTCGCGTATCTTGCCATCGAATATCAGATGCGTTTGTTCGAAGTCTTCGCCATCGCCTGCGGAGCCGCCGAACAGCGGGACGGGGCCGAGACCGACGGCGAGCTCGTTGGCAAGCGCGTCTTCGCGCAGTGACAGGCCATCCACCATCAGGAATGCAAATTCCGAGTGCCAATCGGGCTGCCGTGCGGCGAGCGCATTGCGATTGTGGATCATCTGCGGGATGCGCTCGGACGCGCGGATGTCGTTGAGGTCGTCAATCAGAAGCGTTGTGGCGGCAAAGTGGGCTTCGGGGAAGCCCACTGCAACGATCTCGCCCTCGGTATAGCCTTCGGCGCCAAGCTCGCCGGCCGTTGTGCAGCCCACAACCTGAGCATCGCCGAAACGGTTTTGGGCGGCCTCGAGAAAGGTTGTGAGGGGTGTCTGCGGGGAGAGGAAGAGGATCACCAGCGCCAGCGGATCCGGTCCCAGTGCAGCAGCCAGACGATCAATCGCGTCTGGCGCGTCACAAGGCGCAAACCCGCGGCGCACGTGCCCAGTGGCCTCCTCTCTCCACTGGGCGGGGTGGCGAGACTGGCCGGTCGCGCCGTCCATTCCTGTGATCTCCTCCCTTTGGCGGCCTCTCCCCAAAGCCGCGCGCGCAGCTTAGGCGCGCAAATGCGTCTAGCGCAAGTGTTCGTCGAAACTCGCTTCTTTGGCAATCAATACGGCCTGGGTGCGGGAGTGCACCCCAAGCTTGCGCATGATGGCTGTGACATGTGCTTTTACGGTGGTTTCCGCGATGGACAGGTCAAAAGCGATTTGCTTGTTGAGCTTGCCTTCACAGATCAGCTCAAGAATGCGGGACTGCTGCGTTGTCAGGGAGGCCAGACGCGCTACGGCATCCTGAGTCGCAGTGTCAGCTTCCGGAACGTGGTCTTCGGGAACAAAAGTGCGGTTGCGCGCGATGGCGTCGAGGGCTCTGCGGAACATGTCGCGCTGGCTGTGTTTTGGCACAAACCCGGCTGCACCCGCAGAGATAGCTGCATTAATCGTGCGCGCGTCCGCCATTGAGGAAACCACCAGAATGGCAGCATTTGTGGACTTTCGCAGCCTTATGAGACCATCAAAGCCGTTCACGTCGGGTAGGTTCAGGTCGAGTACAACGACGTCAGGGGACACACTGTCCAACGCCGTAATTGCCTCGGTCAGGCTGGCCGCTGTGGTGACCGTTTCCACCGAAGAAACCGCTTGAAGCGTCATCACCAGCGCGTCGCAAAACAATGGGTGGTCGTCGACAACCAAAGCTGTCTTGAAGCTGTTTCGGTGCGGAAGGCTGGAGAGAGCTGGCATCTGGTTCGCGTCGGTTGCTTTTGCTTAAGCGTAACATCGCCTGTCGGGATTGGAAGGGAGGCTAAAGTCGTAGCGCAGGCTTGTGTCATACGCAGACTGAAGTAGGCTCGGATCACGCGGTTCTTGGAGAATACGGTATGAAATGGTTTTGCTCTTCTGTTGTGGCGCTTGCGCTGACTGCCTCGGCTGGCCTGGCGGAGATGCTGGACCTCGAAGGCAGCGTGGTCTATCGCGAAAAGATTGCGATGCCTTCGGGAGCAATGGTCGAGGTGACTTTGCAGGATATTTCTCTGGCCGATGCGCCTTCGGTTGAGTTGGCAACGGTTGTGATCCGGCCAGAGGGGCAGGTGCCGGTGGACTACCGGCTGGTCTACGATAGCGGGATGGTGAAGGCGGGACACCGGTACGCCGTTCAAGCTAAAATTACGGTTGCGGACGACGTGATATGGCGCACCACGCAGGTGTTTCCCGCTTTGGGGGAGAACGATCCGGAGCGGGTGGATGTGATGGTCGAAAAAACGCAGCGATTTGAATTTTCAGGCACAAAAGTGCCCGAGCAACTTACCCAGTCGTCCTATATAGTGGTCGCAATGAACGGTGAGGCAGTTCAGACCGAACGCGTGCCAGAGCTTGTCTTTGCCGAAGACGGCAAGATCAGCGGGACCAGTGGTTGCAACCGGTTCAATGGCACAGTTGAGGTCGACGGAGAGGCCATGACTTTTGGGCCTTTGGCCAGTACGCGCATGGCATGTCCCGGTCCGCTTGATGCTCAGGAAGCCGCGTTTTTTGCCGCGTTGTCTCAGGTTACCGGCTTTGCCTTTGAGAATGGCGTTGCACTCACGGACCAAGGCGGCAACATTCTCCTTCAACTCATGGCGCAATAGCGGACGGACACATGTTTCACCTGACGCTGGTTCTGCACCTTTTCATCGGAGCGACGCTGTCAGGTGTCGCCATAGTCGGGGTGCTCGTGGCAGGGTTTAGCGGCCTTTGGATGATCCTTGGCGCCGCGCTTGCCGGAACGGTTATTGCTTTTCCGATCAGCAGGGTTGTTGCCAGAAAGCTCTATGACGCGGGATGAGCCAGCCATGCTTCGACTGAGGCAATGAATTCGCGCGGTTTCTCGGCATGAAGCCAGTGGCCCGCTCCGGTGATTTTGGCAAAGCGTGCTTTTGGAAATTTGCCGCGAATTGTCGTGCGGTGCTCGGGCAAAACGTACGTACTAGCCGCACCGGAAAGAAAGAGTGTGGGCCCCTCAAATACACCGTCCAGTTCGGGGAAGGAAAGAATTTTGTCCATCTCCCGTTCAAGAACATCAAGATTGAGGCGCCAGCGTCGTTCCTTCACATCAAGCGACTGGGTGAAGAAGCTTTGCAGCGTTGTGTCCGGAATACGCAGGGCAAGCTGAGCAGACGCGTCCGCGCGTTTGGTGACTTTGGTAAGGTCAACCGAGCGCATGGCTTCGATATTTTCATTTTGATCGTGGCTATAGGGCACAGGCGCGATATCTGCCACGATGAGGCGGTTCACCAACTCCGGTCGGGTCAGAGCGAGCGTCATCGCTGCTTTGCCACCCATGGAGTGCCCGCACACATCCATGCGTCCGCCGAAATGCGTGACAACCTCCGCCAGATCGTCTGCCATATCCATGTAGGAATGGCTGTCAAACCACGGGGAATTGCCGTGATTGCGTTGGTCTACGGCAATGACTTGGCGCTTGGGGGCAAGGCGTTTGGCTATCGCGCCCCAGTTTCGGCCTGAGCCAAACAACCCGTGTACAATCAGAAGGGGCGGTTCGGCGGTATCGGCAGGGCCATGATCGATCACATTCAGCATGGCCCAGCATTAGAGTGCATTTCAGGGAGGTTCCAGAGTTGAGTGTCCCTTGGCAAAGTCCTACACAGGTCAAATGATGGACGCTCAGACCCTAGATCGCAAAACCGACGAGGTACTTCTGCTTGCAAAGGCCAAATTCGGCGTGCGCAGCAAGTCTCTGGACAAGGCGATGAAGAAAATTGGCCGTCGGGTGCCAAACTGGTTGCACAAAGAAGCAGCTGTAATTGCGGATGCGCGCGGTTTGACCGGACACCCCAAGCTGATGATGCAGATGGATCATGTACGTGTGCAACGCGCGTTTGACAGCATCAAGGCGCATCTTGAAACAGTGGACCGGCGCGAGCGGCGGATTGACCGCATATTGGATGTTCTGGGTTCTGTGAGCTTCAACCTGATTGTTCTGACGGCGCTGGTAATCTTGTTCCTGCGCTGGCGCGGATTTATTTAACCCACGGGCGATGCGTCAGGGATGCGTGACGCGGCCCAGACAATTTCGGGTGTTCCGATGAAACGGCCCATGCGGTCAAGTTCCGCGTCCAGTTTGGCGGAGCGCGCGTTGGTCCATTTCACGCCCTTTTCCGCCCAAAGGCGGGTCACGGTGAGCGTGCCTTTCTTGCGGTCTGCCTTGGCCTCCAAGCGACCGACAAACCGGTCGCCTTCCAAGAGCGGGTAGACGTAGTAGCCCCAGATGCGTTTGGCGGCAGGCACGAAGATCTCGATGCGGTAGTCCATGCCGAATAGGCGTGAGAGGCGGTCGCGGTCGCGGATGACGGGGTCAAACGGGTTGAGGATGCGCAGTCGGGACGTGGGCGCGGGAGCGGATTGAATGCGGTCAGCAATATCGGGCGGCGCCAGCATCGGAAACCATTCGCGGTTCGCAGATTGCACCTCGACCTCCGCCAGGTCGGCTCCGGTCACCCAATCCTTGACCTCGGCGGTATCGACAGCCTCCCAAAACCGTTTGATATCTCCCGAGGTGGCGAAGCCAAGACGCTCAACGGCCTGACGGCACAACCAGTCGATTTGCTCTTCACGCGCAATCTGGGTTGTGCGGATATTTTCGGGGATGACCCGTTCCGGCAGATTGTAGAACTTTTTGAAGTTCTGTCGGTAACACGTTGCCAGATCTCCCGCGTACCAAAGGTAATCCAGGGCTTGCTTGTGGGGCGGACGGGACCACATTTCCTTTGGCCCCTCGATCTTGGTGTCGAAAGCCTCCGTCGATAGAGCGCCTTCGGTGGAAATCCGTGTTTTGATGTCATTCAGGTCCACTTTATCAAGCGCGGATTTGAACCAGCCCTTGGCGTCCATGCGGGCCTTGCGGCGCTCAAACTGTGCACGCCAATAAGGATAGGTTTCGATTGGCAGAGCGCTTGCGTCGTGGGTGAAATGCTCAAACACCGCGCGGTCTTGGCCCAAGAGCTTGTCCAGCATCGGCTCGCGGTAGTTCTGGTTGCGGGACCACAGGATGTGATGATGGGCGCGTGACAGCACTTGAATGCTGTCCAGTTGAACGAACCCGAGCTTCTGGATGGTCGCGCGTGGATCAGCGGGACCGGTGGGCGTTTCTGCGAGACCTTGATTGGACAGCCACAATCGGCGGGCGTCGCGGTTGGAAATACGATAAACCATGACGGCACCCTAGGAAGGTGATCGGAACAAATAAAGAACAATTTTGGAATTTGAAATCTCTGTTCCGCGGCGGAATTTTTCGTTCCGGATTTCAAGTTTCTTTTGTGGTGTCCAGCAGCCAGGACGTGAAAGTTTTCAGTGCCGGGCTTTGGTTGTCCGCGCGCGTAACCATGTAATAGCCCAATGGCGGTTGGCTCAGCGCGTGAACCTTTGTGAGCCGGCCTGCGTCAACGTCGCGTTCCACCAGCGATTTTGGGTGCACGGAGAAACCATGGCCCGAAAGCGAGGCTGATAGGACAAGTTCGTTTGTTTCGAGCAGGGTGACATTGTCCTCATGCAAGATGATGCCGGCATTTTCGAGTACGCGTCGGAGTTCGAGCATGTAGGGCTCCAGAATCCAGCGGCCGTCGGGAATGTCCTGCAGTTGGGGCGGTGGACCGTTTGGCAGCAGGTCGGGATGGCAGACAACCCAGAAATCTCCGCCCGTCAGAAGTCTGCTCTTCACTCCGGGCCAGTCGCCAGTGCCGTAGCGCAGGGCCAAATCGAAATTGTTGTGCTGCAAATCCATCACCTGAATGGCCGGAACAAGCTGGACGGTGATGTCAGGATGGGTTTGCCAAAAATCTGCCATGCGCGGGATCAACCAATTGGCGGCAAAGGACGGAGTTACAGTTACGCTGAGCGGACGTGTGGTGCCATAAGCCTGCAAGGCCTCAACTCCGGTCGCGATCTGACCAAAGCCTTTCTGCAAATGGTCCGCAAGCAACTGGCCGGCGGGTGTGAGCGACATGCCGCGACCCCGGCGGGTCACGAGTGAGGTCTGAAAAGTTCCTTCAAGCGTGCGTACGTGCTGTGCGATGGCAGCGTGCGTGACATTCAAGTCGCGTCCGGCCGCCGTGTAGCTTCCTGTCCGCGCGACCATGTCAAAGGCGCGCAAGGCAGACAAAGACGGAATTGCAGACCAGTCCATAATGTAAGCTCAGCTTTCAATTTAGAAATCATATTGAATCGAAATTTTTGACTGTGTCCATAAGAATATTCACATCCAGCAATCAAAAGGATGGACGCGATGTTTGGTATTTTTTCTGACGTTTTGCGTGTTGCGGCGCGCGAAGACCACTGGAGCCGGGCGGCGGCTTTTTCTTCCGGCTGCAAGGGGAAGTCAGAGAGCTATCCCCATCTTACGGCAGATCCGCTAGCTCGACGCGAGTATCTTCGCGATTTGGAGATAGACCTGTGCAAGGCAAAGACCGGGCAGCGCAGCTGACAGCGTCGTCAGGTGTCTTTGTGCCACTCCAATTAGGGCGCTCCGTGCATTGTCGGAACAGTTCCCGCCCGCTGGCCAATCTCTGGCTCACGAAAGCGCACTGTTCAGTGCCAAACCAAAAACTTCGGTGGTACATGATCCACCAGCCAGACACCGTTGTCGGATTGGTAGAAAACTGTTCCGGAGCGGGCCATATCACCTGAATTTACTGTGAGCACGACAGGTTTGCCATGGCGGCCGCCGACAGATGTTGCGGTGGCCGTGTCCGACGAGAGATGCACATGGTGCCGGCTGCCTTTGACCAACCCGTCGCGCCGGATGGACGCGAGGTGTTTCTCTGCAGTGCCGTGAAACAGCGTTTCCGGCGGCGCTTTCTCGGCAAGTGCGAGATCAACCTGGATGGAATGCCCTTGGTTTGCGCGAATGTGGTTTCCGTCCTCACTAAGGGCGAAACGCTGTTTTGCGTTGGTGCTCACAACTTCGGCGATCAACTCACGGGTGAGCGGGTGTTCCGACTTCTCGATTAAGTCGTCGGTCCGCGCCCATCCCCGGGCGTCAAGGTTCAGGCCGATGCTGTCAGGCGCGTGACGCAGGATGTAGCTCAAATACTTACTGGTCGTTTTCAAATTGTCTTTGGTCATGGCGCCAAAAGAAAAGGCCGCCGCTGGAATGTCCAGCGACGGCCAATCGATTTCTGCAACCTGTGGTTTTACAGGTTCGGATACATCGGGAATTTGGCGCAGAGATCCGCGACCTTGGCTTTCACCGCGGCCTCAACCTCGGCGTTGCCTTCCTCACCGTTGGCGGCCAGACCATCGACCACTTCGACAATCATGTCGGCAATGGCGCGGAACTCGTCTTCGCCAAAGCCGCGGGTGGTGCCTGCGGGGGTGCCAAGACGGATGCCGGAGGTGACCATCGGCTTTTCCGGATCAAACGGAATGCCGTTTTTGTTGCAGGTGATGTGGGCGCGACCAAGGGCTTTCTCGGTGGCGTTGCCTTTCACACCTTTGGGGCGCAAGTCGACCAGCATGACGTGGGTGTCGGTGCCGCCGGTGACGATGTCCAGACCGCCTTTGACCAGTTGATCGGCCAGCGCGACAGCGTTGGCACGGACTTGTTTCTGGTAGTCTTTGAATTCCGGGCGCAGCGCTTCGCCAAAGGCCGCTGCCTTGCCCGCAATTACGTGCATCAGCGGGCCGCCCTGAATGCCGGGGAAGATCGCGGAGTTGACCTTTTTGGCGATGGTTTCGTCGTTGGTCAGGATCATGCCGCCACGCGGGCCGCGCAGGGTTTTGTGGGTTGTGGTAGTAGCCACGTCCGCGTGCGGGAAGGGCGAGGGGTGTTCGCCCGCCGCAACCAGACCGGCGAAGTGCGCCATGTCGACCATCAGGTAGGCACCAACCTCGTCTGCGATTTCGCGGAACTTGGCAAAGTCGATCTGACGCGGGATGGCGGAGCCGCCAGCGATGATCAGCTTGGGTTTGTGCTCGAGTGCCAGTTCGCGGACCTGATCATAATCCAGCAGGCTGTCCTGCTTGCGCACACCGTATTGGATGGCGTTGAACCATTTGCCGGACTGGTTGGGCTTGGCACCGTGGGTCAGGTGGCCACCTGCGTCGAGCGACATGCCGAGGATGGTGTCGCCAGGTTGCAGCAGCGCGGTGAAGACACCCTGGTTTGCCTGAGAACCGGAGTTCGGCTGCACATTGGCAAAATCACAGCCGAAGAGCTCTTTGGCGCGATCGATGGCAAGGTTTTCCGCTACGTCCACATATTGGCACCCACCGTAATAGCGGCGACCCGGGTAGCCTTCGGCGTATTTGTTGGTCAGTACGGAGCCTTGGGCCTCCATCACTGCCGCGGAGACAATGTTCTCCGACGCGATCAGTTCAATCTCGTCGCGCTGGCGGCCCAGCTCGTCGGTGATGGAAGCAAATAGCTCGGGGTCACGGGAAGACAGGGACTCGGTGAAAAAGCCGGCGTCGCGGGTCGCAGTCATGGATGCATCTCCAGATCAGGTGTTCACGTTGGCCGCTAGCTAAAGGAAATATGAACGGGACGGAAGGTCATAAAACGACGCAATGTCTTGTCTGAACGCCGTGAATGGTGCAGGGGATAAACATATGCCGTCATAGGAAACTTTGTGACGGCTGTGAAACGATCTCGGCGGACCAGTAGAGATGCAGAAAAGAATCGCCTTTATGGCCAGTCGTGCTCCGGTCGCACAGACCGCGCGGGCTGCGTTGATCGGCCGGTATGGTGACTGTGCACCAGAAGATGCGGACGTGATTGTTGCGCTTGGTGGTGACGGATTCATGTTGTCGACGCTGCACGATACGCAGACGCTTGAAGCTCCGGTTTATGGCATGAACCGCGGGACCGTTGGCTTTCTGATGAACAGTTATCTGGAAAGCGATCTGCTTGAACGTCTCGCTGCGGCTGAGGAAGAGGTCCTGAACCCGCTTTCGATGCGAGCGACCTGTGCCGATGGGTCCGTTCACGAGGCGCTGGCGATCAACGAGGTGTCCCTTTTGCGCGCGGGGCCGCAGGCGGCGAAGCTCAAGATCACTGTGGACGGGCGTTTGCGGATGGAAGAACTGGTCTGCGACGGGGCGCTGGTCAGCACTCCTGCCGGATCGACGGCTTATAACTACTCAGCGCATGGGCCGATCCTTCCGATCGGCTCGGATGTTCTGGCTTTGACTGCGATCGCGCCATTTCGTCCGCGCCGCTGGCGGGGGGCTTTGCTACCCAAAGGCGCTCAGGTCCAGTTCGACGTTGTCGAGGCAGATAAGAGGCCTGTGATGGCGGATGCGGACAGCCGGTCGTTTGAAAACGTGGTGCGTGTCGAGATCCGGTCCGAGCCTTCTGTCGCGCACAAAATTCTGTTCGACCCGGGGCACGGACTGGAAGAACGCCTTATTAGAGAACAGTTTGTCTAAAGCAAGTTGCTGATTTTCCTAGGAAAATGAATATATATTCATCTTGAATGAATATTATATTGCAGAATCGCCATCGCCATATTAGTTCGTTTCATATGAATGATAAGGAATGGCCATGTTTGTAATTGTGTTTATCGCCGAAGCGTTGACTGCGGTTTTCCTCCTGACGTTTTGTCTTATGCTGGCGTCAGATGGGCTTATGGGGAAAGTGTTCGAGATCAAGGTGAAAGACGGGGTGGGGCGTTTTCTGATCCGCAACGCACAGGTCGCCTTTGTCGTGGGATATACTGCCTTCTTTGCCTTTTCGATTTATGAGGTCGTCGATGTCATCCAGAACGGTCCGGGAGTTTAAAATGAAAAACAGTCAAGTGTTCTACAAATGCCTTGCCGCGGGTCTCGTTTGGATTGCGGCGCCAGCCCCTCTTTGGATCATGCTGGCTTTTTCGGCGTTTCAGTAAATGCGCGTCACAACTCATAGCGACTACGGTTTGCGGGTCTTGATTTATGTCGGGCTCGCAAACGGGCGGATGTGCAAGATTCAGGAAATTGCGGAGTCCTACGACATCTCCCGAAGCCATCTGACGAAGGTGGTCTGGAAGCTGTCAGAGGCAGGTTTCCTGAAAACGACCAAAGGTCGAAACGGCGGAATGGTTTTGGCGCGGGCGCCCGAAGAAATCAATTTGGGCGCCGTTTTGCGATTGATGGAGAGCCGAACATCAACGGTAGAATGTTTCGGTCCCAACAACGCCTGCAAGATCACGTCATCCTGTTCGGCTCGCAGCATCTTTCGCGAAGCACAGGAAGCGTTTTTTGCCGTTTTTGACCAATACTCGTTACGCGAGCTGGTTGCACGAAAGTCAGATCTGATGCGGATATTTGAAATGATCGAGTGAGGCGCGGAGGTTGTCCGCGCCTCTTCTTTTGGAGCGCGTGTCAGCCGCCAGCGTAACCGATGGTTTTCAGCGCCTCGGTGATTTCGTCGAGGATTACAGGATCATCGATGGTTGCGGGCATTTTCCACGGCGTACCATCGGCGATGTTCACCATGGTGCCGCGCAGAATTTTACCGGAGCGGGTCTTGGGCAGGCGATCCACGACAACGGCAAGCTTGAAAGCGGCCACTGGGCCGATTTTTTCGCGAACCAATTTCACCACCTCTGCGGCAACCTCGGCGTGATCCCGATCACTTCCGGCATTCAGGCAAAGGAAGCCGACAGGCATCTGGCCTTTCAGTTGATCAGAAACGCCGATCACAGCGCATTCTGCAACATCGGGGTGCGATGCAAGAACTTCTTCCATGCCGCCGGTGGACAGGCGGTGACCCGCGACGTTTATGACGTCATCCGTACGCGCCATGATGTAAAGGTAGCCGTCTTCGTCGATCATGCCGGCATCGCCGGTTTCATAGTAGCCGGGGAAGGTGCTGAGATAGCTCTTGCGGAAACGGTCTTCGGCGTTCCACAGGCCGGGGAGGGTGCCAGGTGGCAGAGGCAGTTTGATTGCAATGGCGCCCAGCTCGTTCGGACCGAGCGGGTTGCCGCCTTCGTCGAGAATTTCGACATCGTAGCCTGGCATCGGGACAGACGGGCTACCGATTTTCACGGGGATCTCCTCCACGCCAAGCGGGTTGGCTGCAATGGCGAAGCCGGTTTCGGTCTGCCACCAGTGATCCACAACCGGAACCTTGAGGTGGTCAAAGGCCCATTGAATGGTGTCCGGGTCTGCGCGTTCGCCCGCCAGGAACAGCGCGCGCAATGAGGACAGGTCATAGTCCTTCATGAGCTGGCCGGTGGGATCTTCTCGTTTCACGGCACGGATCGCAGTGGGTGCGGTGAAGAAGCTGCGGACGTTGTGTTCGTCGATAACCCGCCAGAAAGTACCTGCATCAGGCGTACCCACAGGTTTGCCTTCGAAGACGACGGTTGTGTTGCCGTGCAGGAGCGGACCATAGCAGATGTAGCTATGACCGACGACCCAACCGACGTCGGAGGCTGCCCAGAACACATCGCCCGGCTTTACGTCGTAGATTTTCTCCATTGTCCAATAGAGCGCGACCATATGGCCTGCGGAGGCTCGGATCACACCCTTGGGGGCGCCAGTGGTGCCGGAAGTGTAGAGGATATAGAGCGGGTGGTTGCCTTCGACCGGAACGCAATCGGCTTCCGGTGTATTGGCCTGAAAGTCGTGCCAGTCCACGTCGCGACCATCGATCAGATCCGCGCGCTCTTGCTCGCGTTGGAGTATCACGCAGAAGTCCGGCTTGTGGTCTGCCAGTTCGATGGCGCCGTCAACAAGAGGCTTGTAGTGGACCACACGACCCGGCTCGAGGCCGCAAGAGGCAGCGATGATGGCCTTGGGTTTTGCGTCGTCGATGCGAACGGCCAGTTCGTTGGAGGCAAAGCCGCCAAACACAACAGAGTGTATTGCGCCGAGGCGGGCACAAGCCAGCATGGCCACAAGCGCTTCGGGAACCATCGGCATGTAAATGATAACGCGATCGCCTTTGGCAACACCTTTGTCTGCCAAGCCTCCGGCAAGTGAAGCGACTTGGTCGCGCAATTCGGAGAAGGACACCTTGTCTTTCTTGCCGGTGATCGGGCTGTCGTAGATGATCGCGGTCTGATCGCCCCGACCCGCTTCGACGTGTCTGTCGACAGCGTTGTAGCAAGTGTTGCCCAAACTGTCGGAGAACCATTCATACAGACCGTTGCCTTTGTCGGTCAGTGCTTTGCTGGGAGCTTTGTCCCAGTCAATATAGCTGGCAGCCTCAAGCCAGAAGCCTTCGTGGTCGTCCTGCCAGTTCTGATAGACGTCTTTGTACGACATGGGGTCCTCCTCTTCCTTGTCTCAGGCATAGGGGAGCAGGTGCCGTTGCGGCAAGAGCGGGAGGCTATGGCGTGGCAGATTATCGCAGAAAATTTGCAGAGTTTGCGATTTGACCCTGCAAAGATTTGCAAACCACTCCTTCTTTGGAATTCGCCGCAAACTCCGACTTGGAGGTTTGCAAAGTTGCAAATTTTTTGCCGCCGGACGAATCGCCACGGTAACTGTGAGGTTCTGTTGACAGCTTTGCTGTCGGCGCGTCATTGTTTTGGCAATAGAGGGAAAGCCAATGGCGGATATTCATTTACAACCGGATCAGAGCGTCGGGTTGGATCGGTTTTTCAAGATGAACTGGGTCTTCAGTGCACGGAGAGATCTGATCTTTCTGATTGGGTCGGTTCTGTCTGGATGGCTCATCTTTGGCATCTATCTGGTGCTGGGGTGGAACATGATCCTGGTATGGCTGGTTTGGGTCATCGTGTTGGACACGCCGCATTTCTTTGCCACTTACAGCCGCACATATCTTGATCGTGAGGCACGCAAGCAAATGCCTCGCCTTCTGATCCTGTCGCTTGGTGTGTTTCTGGTCGGGCCGGTCACGCTTGCAGTTTCTTATGGGCTTGAGGCCTTGGGGGCACCATTCTGGAAGGCACCTTGGTACGGGTTCATGATCGTTGTGAGCTTGTGGGCCTATTGGCATGTAACCCGCCAGCATTACGGGATTTTGCGGCTTTATCACCGTGTGAACGGAGAGACCGGCACCAAGGATGCGCGGATCGACAGTTGGGTGCTCTATGGCTGTCTGCTGGTGCCTTTTGTGGCGTTTCTGGCACGGCACGCGGGTGCGCGGCGGCGTGTGGGGCTTGAGGGGCGGCTGACCTTTCCGGAGCGGGACGCCGGGCAGTCATGGTTTGACTATGTCGCGGCTTTGCAATGGGAGCTTTGGGTTGTGTTGGCGACAATGGCGATCGTTGTCGGTCTGCTTGGCGTGTTTGTCGCGCGACAAGTGCAAAGGGTGAGCCGTGGCGACAAAATTGCCTTGCCCAAGCTTGCGTTTCTGGCGGCGGTCCTGCCGTTGCACCTTTACATGTGTTATTCGGACCACCTTTTGTTTACGAGCCTGCTCGTGTTCACCATGATTGTGACGATCTATCACGACGTTCAGTACCTCGCGATTGTCTGGTTCTATAACGAGAACCGCTATGGCGGAGAGCCGGCAAAGGCAGAGAAGACTTATGGGTTTGCAGCCAAGTTGTCGCGCAACTTCTGGATTTATCTGGCCTTTGCTATTGCGGCGATTTCCCTGCCTGTATGGGGGCTTGGTTGTCTGATCGGGCGCATCAAAGTTTGTGCGCCGGGACCGGTGTGGGGGGATCAGCTGGAAATTGGTGGAACCACGTGGATCGCGTTTTACGTGATGCTGACACTTGGTTTCCAGATGCATCACTATGTGCTGGACCAGTTCATCTGGCGGCCCAGTAAAGACAAGAAATTGCGCGAAGATTTGAAGGTAGAGGCCTGAAGATTCTTCAAGAGCAGGTGCGCGGGCGGCCGCGCACCTGGCTTTGTTTTAGCCGTAATGGGTCACCGGCGTTCCGGCGATCGCGGCCATGTTTAGAAGGCCACGGGCGGTGATGGACTGGCTCACGATGTGCGCCTTGTTGCCCATTCCCATCAGGATCGGTCCTACCTCCAGTGCATCGGCACGCATTTTCAGAATGTTGCGCACGGCGGAAGCCGCGTCCGCATGGGCAAATACCAACACATTGGCCGACCCTTCGAGGCGTGTACGAGGGAAGATGCGGGCGCGGAGTTCCGGATCGAGAGCCGTGTCGACGTTCATTTCGCCTTCGTAGGTAAAGTCGCGTGGGCGGCTGTCTAGGATCGCCATTGCTTCGCGCAGGCGTTTGCCGGAGCCTTGGCGATGGTTGCCAAACTGACTTTGCGAGCAAAGCGCTATCTTGGGTTCCAGACCGAAGCGGCGCACGTGACGGGCGGCGCCTTCGGTGATGCGCGCGATATGTTCGGGGCTGGGAAGCTCATGAACTTGTGTGTCGGCGATAAAGAGCGGACCGTCTTCAAGGATCATTAGCGACAGCGCGCCGTGTGGCGACAAGGAGGCATTGCCAAGCACTTGTTGCACGTAGTTCAGATGCCAGCGGTATTCTCCGAAGGTGCCGCAAATCAGACTGTCGGCCTCCTCGCGATGAACCATGATGGCGCCGATAGCGGTTGTGTTGGTGCGCATGATCGCTTTGGCGAGGTCGGGCGTGACGCCTTCGCGTTCCATGAGCTCGTGATAGCTGTTCCAGTAGTCAAAGTAGCGCGGGTCATTTTCCGGATTCACGATCTGGAAATCTGAACCCGGCCGGATCGTGAGGCCCGCACGTTCGCAGCGGGCTTCGATGACCTCGGGACGACCAATCAGGATGGGAGTTTCGGTGGTTTCCTCGAGGATCGCCTGCGCTGCGCGGAGTACGCGTTCGTCTTCCCCTTCGGCAAAGACGATGCGCCGGGCAGCGTTTGAGGCGGCTTCAAAAACAGGGCGCATAAGAAGCGCGGATTTGAACACCGACTGGTTGAGCTTGTGCGTGTAGGCTTCGAGGTCTTCGATCGGGCGCTGGGCAACCCCGCTTTCCATTGCGGCTTGCGCAACTGCGGCGGAAACAACGCCGACGAGGCGCGGATCGAAGGGTTTCGGGATCAGATAGTCGGCCCCAAAGGTGAGTTGCTCGCCTTTATACGCCGCGGCGGCTTCGGCGGAGGTGGTTGCGCGTGCCAGTTCGGCAATGCCGTTCACGCAGGCGACGCACATTTCATCATTGATCTCCGTCGCGCCAACATCCAAAGCCCCGCGGAAGATAAATGGGAAACAAAGGACATTGTTGACCTGATTGGGGAAATCCGATCGCCCCGTGGCGATGATGGCGTCCGGCGCAACCTTGCGGGCTTCATCAGGCATGATTTCGGGTGTCGGGTTCGCGAGCGCAAATATGATGGGCTGCGCGGCCATCTTGGACACCAGTTCAGGCTTGAGAACGCCAGGGCCAGAGAGGCCTAGGAACATGTCCGCTTCGTCCATTACCTCCGCGAGAGTTCGCAGGTCGGTGGATTGGGCAAATTCGGCCTTCTGCGGGTTCATGTCTTCGGTCCGGCCTTCATACACAAGGCCGTGGATGTCGCAGAGCCAAACGTTCTCGCGCTTGACGCCGAGCTTCAGCAGCATGTTGAGGCATGCGATCCCCGCTGCGCCGCCACCGGTAGAGACGATTTTGATGTCTTCGAATTTCTTGCCCGCCACCCTCAGGGCATTGGTTGCTGCGGCGCCGACGACAATAGCTGTGCCGTGCTGATCGTCGTGAAATACCGGAATATTCATTCGCTCTCGGCAGAGCTTCTCAACAATGAAGCAATCCGGTGCCTTGATATCCTCAAGGTTGATGGCGCCGAACGTCGGGCCCATTGCGCAGACAATGTCAGCTAGTTTCTCGGGGTCCTTTTCGTCAAGCTCGATGTCGAAGCAATCGATGTTGGCAAATTTCTTGAATAGGACGGCCTTGCCTTCCATCACAGGCTTTGAGGCTAGCGCACCTATGTTTCCAAGGCCGAGCACAGCGGAGCCATTGGAGACGACAGCCACCAGATTTTGGCGCGCTGTATAGAGTGCGGCGTTGGCAGGATCATCCTTGATCTCGAGGCAGGCTTCTGCGACGCCGGGGGAGTAAGCGCGCGAGAGGTCGCGCCCGTTGGCGAGCGGTTTGGTGGCGCGGATTTCGAGCTTACCCGGTTTGGGATTTGCGTGGTAGAACAGGGCCGCATCGCGGAGCGATTGGGTGCGGTTGTCGGACATTCGGGTTACCTCGGATCAGGGGTTTTCGGAGATAGTTGAGCCTTAAACTAGTTTTGTCGCGGTGAAAATGGGCAATCCTGACGCAACGGCAGCATCTTGAAATTTTGACCATTTGGTTTCATTCTCGGCCAAATCACGTGAGGGAGCAGATATTTTGGACATTCGGGCGGAGGTACGGCTTCCCACAGACGAGCTGCGGGACGATATCCCTTTTTACACCAAAACGCTGAAAATGCGGATGGATATGATCTATCCGGCGGACGATCCCACGATTGCCGTTTTTTCCGGACACGGTCTGCGGCTCCGTATCGAAAAAGGGGCGCCTGAAGGTCCCGGTATGATCCGTATCCTGACGGAAGATCCCGATGGTTTTGCAGAGGGGGCACGGGAACTGACCGCGCCGAACGGCACCCGGGTGGAGATCGACGAACTGAATCCGCCATTGGTATTGCCGAAGGTCCAGCACTCGTTTGTGGTGCGGCGGCTTGCGGATCAGGCGCCGTGGGTGATCGGACGCGCGGGGATGCACTATCGCGATCTGGTGCCGGACCGGTTGGGCGGCGCAATGATTGCGAGCCATATCCGTATTCCGGACGGCGGTCCGGTGCCCGATATGGTGCATTACCACAAAGTGGGGTTTCAGCTGATTTTCTGTGTGAACGGATGGGTGGATGTTCTTTATGAAGATCAAGGTGGGATGCGTCGACTGAACGCGGGTGACTGTTTCATCCAGCCGCCCGAGATCCGTCACATGGTGTGCGAAGCCAGTGATGATCTGCAAGTCATCGAGATCGGTGTGCCCGCTGACCACGTGACAGAGATCGATCATGAAATGGCATTGCCGACGCCGCATGAGCGCCCGGACAGGGAGTGGGACGGACAGCGGTTTGTGCACAATCTGGCAGAGGGGGCGGAGTGGACGGATTTCAGGCTGCCCGGGTTCGTGTGCCGCGACACGACGATTGCCGCGAACACCAGAAATGTTGCCGGCGTTCAAGTGATCCGGCGCGGCACGGGCAATCCCCAGTGGGCGCGGCATGACGCAGATATCCACTTTACCTTTGTGATGAAGGGCACGATGGTTTTGGAGGGCGAAGGGCGCGACCCCTTTGCACTTGAAGCCGGTGATGCCTTTGTGATCCCGCCAGGAATGAAAACCCGTTACACCGACCCCAGTGCGGACATCGAATTGCTCGAAGTCACGCTTGCAGGGGCCTTCAAGACGAAAGTGATAGAAGAATGAGCCTCGAAAAATCTGCTTTTGCGGTGCGTGAACATGCGTATGCGCCCTATTCAAACTTTAAGGTCGGCGCAGCGATCCGTTCCATGAGCGGCGTCGTCTATTCCGGCTGCAATGTCGAGAATATTGCTTACCCGGAAGGTACTTGTGCGGAGGCCGGCGCAATTGCGGCTATGGTGGCGGCGGGAGAAACGAGGCTCAAAGAAGTGTTTGTCGTCGCCGACAGCAAAGAGCCGGTCAGTCCCTGCGGCGGGTGCCGTCAAAAGCTGGCTGAGTTTGCCGCGGGCGACGCTGTTGTGACGCTTGCTAACCTGGACGGTGTGCGTGTGACGATGACAATGGCCGAACTTCTGCCTGGCGCCTTTGGTTCTGATCACATGGATGCCGATCACAAAGACCGCGACTAAGCAGGAGATTTGCGGATGGATGCACGTGCGATCATCGCCCAGTTGAGACGCGGGGAAGACCCAAGCCGCGAAGAGCTTGCGTGGTTTGCCAAAGGATTGGCCGATGGGGTGGTCAGCGACGCGCAGGCCGGTGCATTTGCTATGGGTGTATGTTTGCGGGGGCTGACCGAAGAAGGGCGCGTGGCTCTGACACTCGCAATGCGGGACAGCGGCGATACCATGGTCTGGGAATTGCCAGGGCCTGTTCTCGACAAGCATTCCACTGGCGGTGTCGGCGATTGTGTCAGCCTTGTGCTGGCGCCTGCGTTGGCGGCGTGCGGTGCATTTGTGCCAATGGTTTCGGGCCGCGGCCTTGGACACACCGGCGGCACTTTGGACAAACTTGAAGCCATTGCAGGGTATCAAACGGGTCTTGATGAAGGCCGGTTTGCTCAGGTCGTTCGAGACTGCGGTGCGTCGATCGTCAGTGCGACGGCTGATATCGCTCCGGCGGACAAACGCCTCTATGCGATCCGCGATGTGACGGGGACGGTCGAGAGCTTGGATCTCATCACCGCGTCGATCCTTTCAAAAAAGCTCGCGGCTGGGCTGCAGGGGTTGGTTCTGGATGTAAAGCTCGGCTCAGGAGCGTTCATGAAAACGCTGGATGATGCAGAAGCGCTGGCGCAGTCACTGGTCAGCACCGCAAATTTGGCAGGGTGTCCGACAAGTGCAGTGATTTCGGATATGAACCAACCCTTGGCGCCCAGTCTTGGCAACGCGCTTGAGGTCGCCGAGTGCATGGAAGTGCTGTGCGGATCGAAAGGCGGCCCTTTGGCAGAGTTGAGCGTATCGCTTGGGGGCGTGCTGTTGGCCAACGCCAAGTTGGCAACGGACGTCGAAGATGGCGTTGCAAAAATGGTTGCAGCTTTGGCGGACGGGTCAGCCGCCGAAGCATTTGGGAAAATGGTGTCCGCACAGGGCGGGCCGGTGCGGTTCGTCGAAGAATGGCGGCGGTTCTTGCCGGAAGCCTCGGTTATTCGTCCGGTGAAGGCCAAGCGTGCGGGATATGTATCGGCCATCGATGGAGAGGCCCTTGGTCTTGCCGTCGTCGGGCTTGGCGGCGGTCGTCAGGTGGAAAGCGACGTGATCGATCCTTCTGTCGGGTTTTCCGAAGTGGTGAGATTGGGAGATCGCGTCGAAATCGGCGACAACTTATTGCGCCTGCATGCCGCACGCGAAGATAAGGCCGAGGAGGTTACGGCGGCTGTGCTTTCGGCGATTGTCATTTCGGATGAAATGCCGGATATCCCGCCTCTTATTCATGAGAGGAACCGGTAATGACGCGCGCGTTTTTGGTAGTGATGGATTCGGTTGGCATTGGCGGCGCACCCGATGCGGGACGGTTTTTCAACGGTGCGGTGCCGGACACAGGTTCAAACACCTTGGCCCACATAGCGCAGGCTTGCGCGGCGGGGCGGGCGGAAGAAGGACGTTCCGGTCCGCTGAGGGTTCCACATCTGGACGCGCTTGGGCTGGGCGCAGCGACGCGATTGGCCAGTGGCGCAAACGTACCAGGGCTGGATGCCGAGCCATCCGGCGTCTGGGGCGCAGCGACGGAGCAATCCCCGGGAAAGGACACGCCTTCGGGGCATTGGGAACTGGCAGGTTTGCCGGTGCCTTGGGATTGGGGTTATTTCCCCGTGGAAACGCCTTGTTTCCCGGAAGAATTGGTGACCGAAGTCTGCCGTCTCGCCGGCACCGATGGGATCCTAGGGAACTGTCACGCATCTGGGACGGTGATTATCAATGAGTTGGCAGACGAGCATATCCGAACGGGCTTTCCGATTTGCTATACGTCAGCGGACAGCGTGTTTCAGATCGCCGCGCATGAAGATCACTTCGGGCTCGATAAGTTGCTGGGACTTTGCCGTGATTTGGCGCCAACATTGCATGCGATGAAGATTGGACGCGTGATTGCACGGCCGTTCGTCGGGGACGCAGAGCGGGGGTACTCGCGTACGACCAACCGTCGCGACTATGCCATTGCGCCACCAGAAGCCGTGTTGACCAACTGGATTCAAGATGCAGGTGGAAAAGTGCATGGCGTCGGGAAAATCGGCGACATCTTTACCATGGCGGGCATCGATGATTGTACAAAGGGCAGCGACGCCAAGCTGATGCAGGATTTGCATCGATGGGGTGATGAGGCTGAAAACGGCAGCCTGACCTTTGCGAACTTTGTGGAATTCGACAGCTTATACGGGCATCGGAGGGATATCTCCGGTTATGCCAAGGCCCTGGAATGGTTCGATACGGAGATCGGCGCATTTATGGATAAAATGCGGGAAGGTGACCTCTTGATCCTGACGGCGGATCACGGCAATGACCCGAGTTGGTCCGGCACCGATCACACGCGGGAGCGTGTGCCGGTTCTGTGTGCCGGTGTCGGCACGAAAGAGGCCGGAATTTTGGATTTTGTGGACGTCGCCGCAACCTTGGCGACCCATTTGGGGGTAACTCCCCCGCGCGGAAGGAGTTTTTTGTGAGCGTAGCGGATCTGCCGAAAGTCGAGTTGCACCTGCATCATGAAGGTGCGGCGCCGCCGGCTTTTATCAAGCAATTGGCGCATGAAAAGAACGTGGACCTGAGCAAGGTTTTCACGGCGGATGGCGGATATGCGTTCGAGAACTTTGTGCATTTTCTCAGCGTTTATGAGGCGGCAAGTTCCGTTTTGACCGGACCTGAGGAGTTCGCGCGGCTGACAACCGCTATTCTGGAAGAGAGCGCTGCGAACGGGGTGGTTTACACCGAGAGTTTCCTGAGCCCTGATTTCTGTGGCGGTGGCGATGTCGGAGCATGGCGCGAATACCTCGCGGCTATTGAGGAAGCGGCATCGGCGGCCGAAGCCAAGCACGGTATCACGTTGCGCGGCGTGATCACTGCGGTGCGCCACTTTGGGCCGGAGAAATCCCGCGCCTCGTCATTGTGTGCAGCGGAAACAGCGGGTGACTTCGTCACCGGATTTGGGATGGGCGGCGACGAAGGCCAGTTCAGCCAAGGCGCGTTCTCCTATGCATTTGAGCAGGCCAAGGAAGCCGGTTTGCGTTTGACCACCCATGCGGGGGAGTTTGGCGGACCAGAGAGCGTATGGGACGCGATCAAGGACCTGAATGTCGAGCGGATCGGACACGGTGTACGTGCGATGGAAGACCCCGATCTGGTCAAAGAACTGGCGGCGCGGCAGGTCACACTTGAAGTTTGTCCCGGTTCGAATGTCGTTTTGGGACTGTTTCCTGATTTTGTCAGTCACCCGATCCAGAAGCTTCGGGACGCAGGAGTCAAAGTCACGGTCAGTACCGATGATCCTCCATTCTTTCACACCACCATGCGTCGCGAGTACGAGGAGCTTGAAAAGGCGTTTGGCTGGACCGAAGAAGATTTCCGCGCATTGAATGCCACGGCGCTTGACGCGGCCTTCTGTGACGCCGAAACAAAGAAAACCGTAGCCGAGAGACTGGAGAAAATCTGATGGACCATCTGACCGTCGTTGATCACCCGCTGGTGCAGCACAAGCTGACGATTATGCGCGACGAAGCGACTTCGACCGCCGAATTTCGCCGTCTGCTTCGCGAGATCAGCCAGCTTTTGGCCTATGAGGTGACCCGCGAGTTGCCAATGACCACCAAGAAGATCAAGACGCCAATGGTGGAGATGGACGCGCCGACTCTCGCTGGTCGCAAGCTGGCGCTTGTATCGATTTTGCGTGCAGGTAACGGCCTTCTGGATGGTATGCTCGAACTGGTACCATCTGCGCGTGTCGGTTTCGTGGGGCTGTACCGCGATGAAGAAACGCTTGAGCCGGTGCAATACTACTTCAAAGCGCCCAGCGAGTTGAATGACCGACTGGTGATCGCAGTCGATCCGATGCTGGCGACAGGCAACTCTTCTGCGGCGGCGATTGACTTGTTGAAGAAAGAAGGCGCGCAGAACATTCGCTTCCTTTGTCTGCTTGCCGCGCCCGAAGGTGTCGCACGCATGAAGGAGGCCCATCCGGACGTGCCTATCGTGACCGCCGCACTTGACGAACGGCTGAACGAGAAAGGGTATATCCTGCCTGGACTCGGTGATGCAGGTGACCGGATGTTTGGCACACGCTGACGCAAATTTAATAATATCAGCGGTTTACTCATTTAGATAATTCCGGCAAAGTTGCCCCTACATCTTGTGGGGGCAAAATGAAACTGACCAGAGTCATCGCGATCAATGTGATCGTGGCATCTTTGGGCTTAGGCGTGGTACACGCTCAGTCCTTTTCGCCAATGGACTCCCCGGCCGAATTCCCGCCGGCGAGTTATCAAGGCAAGCAGTATGTCGACAGCCGCGGCTGCGTCTATATCCGTGCGGGCATTGATGGCAGCGTCGCGTGGGTGCCGCGGGTGACGCGCGACCGCAAGGTTGTGTGCGGGTTCAAACCGACGTTTGACAAGCCTGTCGCGGGCACTGCCCCTCCGCCGAAGATCGACAAGAATGTCGTTCAAATTCAGCCTGCGGCGACACCTACAGACGGCCCCACTCTTTTCGGAACGCCAAAGAAACCGCAGACCACGACAGCGCCTGCGGCGACCGCTACGGCTCCGGCGGCCATAGCGGCTCCTGCGCCGAAAACGACTGTGAAAAAGTCTACGAAGAAACCCTTGTTTACGACGCCAGTTGCTGTGCCCCCCGCAACAACGACCACGACAACGGCACCCAAGCCGGTGGCCGCTCCGACGACGACCACAACCACAACCACAACCGCGCCGACCCAGACGAGGCGCACTTCGACGCAGCCCGCGCGCGCAGCGGGAAGTGCCTCACCCTGTCGCGGAGGTGCGACGACCTACAAGGGGCTTAAGGTACGGTGTGGACCTCAAGCCGAGTCTCCAGTGACGCCGGGAAGTGGCACTCCGACGGCGACACCCCCAAAGATGCGGTTTAACCAGCAAAATTCATCATTGCGCAGACCGCCCGTAGGGACGGTGGTGCGCGAAGGCGAGGTGGCGAGTGACGTGCGTGTTGTGCCCAAACACGTCTATGAAGCGAACCTGCTCAACAACGTGTCTACCGAAGTGCCCGCTGGCTACAGGCTAGCATTTGATGACGGCCGTCTGAACACGCGTCGCGCTGAGATGACGTTCGCGGGCAAAGCGCAAAGTGATGCGATATGGGAGCGCAAGGTGCCGCGCCGTATGTTGACTGGAATTGCCGTGCCTGTGGTTGTTGCGCGTGACGCTTCTGTTGAGACGCCTCTTGCGCCCGCACCCGTGGTAAGTTCCCGTTCCGCACCGGCCGAAAAGTCCCTGCGGCTTTCCGGCACGACCTACGTGCAGGTGGCGACGTTTACAGAAGCTTCTGCTGCACAGGGGACTGCCAAGCAGGTTCGCAAACTTGGCATGCCGGTTCGGATCGGCAAATACGAGCGCGCTGGTACCGAACACCGGATGGTTCTGGCTGGCCCCTTTGCAGATCAAGCCGCTGCGGAGAAGGCGCTGCTCAAAGCGCGGTCTGCTGGCTACTCCGACGCGTTTCTACGAAAATAAAAGCGACGAATTCTCAGCAATTCATTGCGGCGTTTGGGAGAATTCTCAGGCGCCGCATATGCCTTGAAGCGCCACCCAATCGCCGTCCGAGAGCACCGGTTCCGGCGTCACGGCAAACGGATCGGCTTCGATCAACTCAAGTGTCTGCTCTCCGGATGGGTCCAAGGCAAAAGCGTATGGGCTGATGCGGACTTGATGGGTTTTGAAGGCCTCGATGAGCGCCTGGTCTCCTGGTCTGATGGGTTGGGCGAGCACGACATTCTCGACGTGGCTTCGCAGCAAGTCGTCAGGCAGGGAGCCAGTCGTCAGGAGGCGAAAGCTCGCGCCGATGCCAGCATCTTCCAATAACCGGCGCAACGGATCGCCGGTGGCTTCCTGAACGGCTATGACGAAACCCGCTACCACGTCTGGCTCTTCGAAATCTTCGACGGTGCTTCTGTTCAAAAGGACCGTCCCACCGGGAAGGACTGCAGCTTCGCGTACACCGGAGGGTACGACCATCAAGTGATCGACTTTCAGGCGACGCTCAAGTTTGCGTAGGGCGATTTGCCCCAAATCGTCTTCGCAGGCCTGTCCTGTGACACGGGTGGTGTGTTTGAGGATGGCTTCGCCAATGTCCTGCCGCACGGCAGCTGGCGCCACCTTGAGTGCATGTTCGCTAAGCGCGCCTGGCAACCAGAAAACGCCAAGCGCCGTCAACGCTGCAAGGCTGAGCGCAAAAATACCATAACGTAGACGACCGGGGCGGGGTTGGCGGCGAGCAACTGCGGAGCGCAGTTTCTCGATCGCATCGATCATTTCGGCTTCGCCATCGCCGATTTCCAATGTCTCATCGGCGTCGCCGTCAGGGTGGAAAATCGCCGGTCTCTCGCCTGGGTTGGCGCGACGTACGGCGGGGATCGACCAGTGGGTAATGGCACGGTCCTGCAGATCGGAAATCACCAGAGTGGCGTCCCCGATCGAGACAATCACGTCGCGGCGTTGTTCGTTTGAAGACGCCCTCCAGATGGCGGTCGCCTCCAGGCGGTCGTATTTGTGAAGTGCCGTGCTCATGGAAGGCCTGCTCTGCCTTTTTTGTTGCTCTCAGGCTTATCACAGGCGGTTTGGCCCCCGCAATGGGGCGTCGGGCGCGAGGAAGCGCCCGACAGTTAGGTTCAGAGATCGCGCGCGAGTGTCCGCAACTCGAATTTCTGGATCTTGCCCGTCGATGTTTTCGGAAGTTCTTGAAAGATGACTTTCTTGGGTGTTTTGAACCCCGCCAATTGTGACCGAGCGAAGGAGATCACCTCTTCTTCGGTGGTTTCGGCGCCTTCAAGAAGTTCGAGGAATGCGCAGGGCACTTCTCCCCATTTCTCATCCGGTTTTGCAACGACGGCAGCAAGGGATACAGCCGGGTGATGCATCAGGACACCTTCAACTTCGACGGAAGAGATGTTTTCGCCGCCGGAGATAATGATGTCCTTCGCGCGGTCAGTGATCTGCACATAAGTGTCGTCGTGTTGGACGGCGATGTCTCCGGAGTGGAAGTAGCCGCCTGCAAAGGCTTCTTCTGTGGCTGCGGGGTTTTTGAAATACCCCTTCATGACCGCATTGCCCTTGATCATGATTTCACCGAGACTTTCGCCGTCCATCTCGGTCTGGTTCATTTGCTCGTCCATCACGGTGACTTCGTCAATAAAGGGCATTTCGACCCCCTGACGGGCTTTTATTTCTGCGCGATGGTGTCCTTCCAACTCTCCCCAGCGTTCATGATCCCACAGGCACTCCGTGGCGGGGCCATAGACTTCGGTCAGGCCGTAGACCTGCGTTATGTGGAATCCCATCGGTTCGATCTTGGCAAGCGTAGCGGGCGCAGGGGGGGCGCCTGCGGTGAAAACCTCCACCGTGTGGTCGAAGGAGCGGCGTTCTCCGTCCGGTGAGTTGACCAGCATGTTGAGCACGATTGGGGCTCCGCCGAAATGCGTCACGCCTTCATCTGCGATGGCATCAAAGATGTTCTTGGCAGTGATGTCGCGACAGCAGACAAGTGTTCCACCAACCATCGGCATCATCCACGTGTGACACCATCCGTTGCAGTGAAAGAGGGGCACGATCGTCAGATAGACAGGGTGCAGAACCATGCGCCAGCTCAGGACCTGTCCCATGGCGTTCAGGTAGGCTCCTCGGTGGTGATAGACGACGCCCTTCGGTTTTCCGGTGGTGCCTGAAGTATAGTTCAGAGCAAGGCTCTCCCATTCGTCTTCCGGCATGATCCAGTCGAAAGAAAGGTCTGCTCCGGCGAGGACCTGTTCATACTCCGGATGACGCCCCGTCGCGTGATACCCCTGCTCTGGGGCGGCAACTTCTATGATTTTGGGGGGAGTGCCTTTCATTTCGGCGCAGGCGGATTCTGCGAGAGACAGGAACTCTGTGTCGACAAGCACGACTTTGGCTTCGCCGTGATCAAAAATGTAGGCCACAGTTGCAACATCAAGTCGGATGTTGATGGCGTTCAACACAGCACCACAGGCCGGAACGCCAAAGTGAGCTTCGGCGGCGGCAGGGATGTTTGGCAATATTGTTGCGACGACCTGGCCTGGTTTCACACCCATTTCCACAAGGGCGGAGGCCAGTTGTGTGCAGCGCGTGTGGTATTCCCCATAGGTTTTTCGGTGGCTACCGTGCACCACTGCAAGCTTCTCAGGGAAGATCTTGGCCGCGCGTTTCAGGGCCGACAAAGGTGTCAGTGGCACATAATTTGCTGCGCGCTTTTCCAGCCCGGTTTCATCGGACATCCAACCCATGGCCGCCTCCT
This sequence comes from Shimia isoporae, assembly GCF_004346865.1. NCBI lineage: Bacteria > Pseudomonadati > Pseudomonadota > Alphaproteobacteria > Rhodobacterales > Roseobacteraceae > Shimia > Shimia isoporae. Next base: position 2,294,349 of record NZ_SMGR01000001.1, on the reverse strand, counting down.
CCCTGTTGATCATGGTCGGTGGATATTGCCCATAGAACGCCGCCTTGGGAAGTTGGTAATTCTACGCAGGGTTTTTGCGGGAATCGACGTAGGTCAGGGCGGCAGGGGAAAAGTAAGGATCTTGTCAGGATTGTCCCGAAAGGCTTTCGGTAAAGGGCGCAAATGCGGTGATAACAAGGTATGTTGATCTCGGATCATGGTTAATATGCATTAACCAAGTTGAGTGTTGAGCGTCCTGAAACAGTGCCGCAATTTTTCCCGATTTGTGGCCCAATCACTCCAAACATCTTAGCAGTATGTCCTCAAAGGCATGAAAACCATGCACCTGGGGAAGACGAAGATGGATACGAGCGAGAACTGGTGGAATGACTTAGAACCGCGCAAAGGCAAAATCGCGCCGGTCTATTCCGGGCCGGGTTTTGGGTTGTTTGCGGAAACGCCAGTGGCGACGCCAAACGGTTGGGTTGCGGTTGGCGATCTCGAACGGGGCGATGAGGTCCTGACGTTTGATGCCGGCTTTCAACCGCTGAGCGCGATGGTGCGCGAAGATAGGATACGGTCCGGGTCGCGTTGGCCGGAGGCCCTTCGGCCTGTGATGGTGCCGGCTGGTGCTCTGGAAAACCGCGAGGAAGTCCTGATGCTGCCACATCAGGGTATCCTGCTTGAGATCGAGGATGTCGCGGATCGGTTTGGTGATCCCTACGCCGTGATCCCCGCCGCTTCCTTGGACATCATCCCTGGCGTTGAGCGGGTATCGCCTCAGGCTGCGGCGGACATTGTCCTACCGGTGTTCGCCGATGATCAGATGGTGTTTTCTGCTGGTGGAATGCTGACATTCTGTCAGGCCCACTGGGGCACGCGCGCCGGCCTTATGCCGCGCTTTGGCGCCCCGTCGAACTACAACATGCTTCCTATCAACACCGCCAAGGCGTTGGTCGAGGTGCTCCTGACCGAGTTTGAAGGCGAAGCGATAGCCTGAGGCAATTTTAAGGTCAGAAGGGGAGCGCCCGCCGGGGGGATCGGCGGGCGCTTTTCTTTTGCGGCCTAAAAAAGAAACGCCCGGGAGTGGGGACTCCCGGGCGTTCGATTTTCAGGATGCCGGTTCTTATGCGGCTTTTTCTGCCTGCGGGCCGAAGCGGCCGTAGAAGGTCTGACCCTTCTCTGCCATTTCGCGCAGCAGCGGCGGGCAGGAGAAGCGCTCGCCGAATTTTGCTGTCAGTTCGTCGCAACGCTCGGCTGCCCAAGGGGCGCCAACGATGTCGAGCCAGCTGAACGGACCACCGGACCACGGCATGAAGCCCCAGCCGAGGATCGCACCAACGTCGCCTTCGCGGATGTCTTCCAGAACGCCTGCTTCCAGTGCACGGACGGCTTCGAGAACCTGAGCAAAGATCAGGCGGTGCTGCACTTCAGTCAGTTCGGGCTGGTCGTCCTTGAGGGCGAACTTTTCGTTGAAGCCTTCCCAGTAGCCCAGTCGCTTGCCTTTTTCATCGTAGTCAAAGAAGCCGGCCTTGGCTTTGCGACCAAGGCGGCCTTCGTCGACCATCCAGAAGGTCACGTCATCCGCGATGGATTTCGGATAGGCGTCGCCCATCGCTGCCATGGTGGCCTTGGCGATTTTCGCACCCAGATCCATGGAGGTTTCGTCCACCAGCTGGATCGGACCCACAGGGAAGCCCAGAAGCTGAGCGGCGTGGTCCAGAAGTGGCAGGCCAACGCCTTCGCCAGCCATCATCACGCCTTCGTTGATGTAAGGAATGATGCAGCGGTTTGCGTAGAAGAAGCGTTCGTCGTTCACCACAATAGGCGTCTTCTTGATCTGACGCACATAGTCCAGAGCCTTGGCGACAGCGCGTTCGCCGGTCTCGTTGCCTTTGATGATCTCCACAAGCGCCATCTTCTCAACAGGGGAGAAGAAGTGGATGCCGATGAACTGATCTTTACGCACCGAGGCTTCGGCCAGGCCGGTGATCGGCAGGGTCGACGTGTTGGAAGCAAAGATCGCGTCCGCCGGAATGATCGCCTCGACCTTCTTGGTCATTTCGGCTTTCACTGCGGTGTCTTCGAAAACGGCTTCGATGATCAGGTCAACGTCGGAAAGCGCCTGCAGATCGGTGGTCGCGTTGATACGACCCAGCATGGCTTCTTTCTTCTCGGCCGTCACCTTGCCGCGTTTCATGCCTTTGTCGAGGTAGGCCTCGGTGTAGGCTTTGCCGCGGTCGGCTGCTTCCTGCGTGGTGTCGATCAGAACAACTTCCATACCGGCTTGTGCCGAAACCAGTGCGATGCCTGCGCCCATCATACCTGCGCCGAGAACGCCGAGTTTCTTAACGGACTGATCCGGAACCGCAGGGCGGTTGGCGCCTTTTTCCAGCGCTTCCTTGTTGATGAACAGGGATTGGATCATCGCGGAGGAGGACGGGTTCATCAAAACGTTGGTGAACCAGCGCGCTTCGATCTTGAGAGCGGTGTCAAACGGAACCTGTGCGCCTTCGTAGCAAGCGGACAAAAGCGCCTTGGCGGCAGGGTACACACCCCATGTGTTGGCGTTGACCATGGCGGATGCGCCAACATAGGTCATGAAGCCCTGTGGGTGGTAGGGGTCGCCGCCCGGCATTTTGTAGCCTTTGGCGTCCCAAGGTTTCACGAGATCGGCGTCGGTTGCGTTCAGCACCCATTCGGTCGCAGCGGCAACAGGATCGTCGACCACTTCGTCGATGATACCGGCTGCTTTGGCTTTCTTGGGGTCAACCATCTTGCCTTGCAGCAGGAACTGGGATGCGGCCATGAAACCCATCATGCGGATAAAGCGGGTGGTGCCGCCCATGCCCGGGAAGATACCAACCATGATTTCCGGCAGGCCGATCTTGGACTTCGGGTTGTCGGCCGCGAAGATGCGGTGGGTCGCCAGCGGCAGTTCCAGACCAATACCGAGCGCTGTACCGGGAAGGGCAGACGCAATCGGCTTGCCACCCTTGTTGGTTTTCGGGTCCATACCTGCGCGTTCGATTTTGCGCAGGAAGGTGTGGCCGTTCATGGTGAAGTCGAACAGCGCCTTCGCAGGCTCAGCGCCCGCCTGTTCGCGGATGGTGCCCAGAACGTTCAGGTCCATGCCGCCAGCAAAAGTGTCTTTGCCGGAGGTGATTACGGCGCCTTTGATGTCGTCGTTGCCCAGAACCTCGTCGATCAGCGCTTCGAGTTCACCGAACGCTTCCTGACGCAGGACGTTCATCGACTTGTCAGCCACGTCCCAGGTGATGATGGCGACACCGTTGTCGCCGACTTTCATTGTGAAATCAGTCATGTCTCTTATCCTGTTAGTGGCGGATTACACGCGTTCAAGAATGGTGGCTGCGCCCATACCGGAGGCGATGCAAAGCGTTGCCAGACCGGTTTCCTTGTCCTGACGCTCCATCTCATCCAGCAGGGTGCCGATGATGATCGCGCCGGTTGCGCCGAGCGGGTGGCCCATCGCGATGGAGCCGCCGTTCACGTTGACGATGGACGGGTCCACGTCGAACGCTTGCTGGAAGCGCAGAACCACAGAAGCGAAGGCTTCGTTGACTTCGAACAGATCGATGTCTCCGATTTCCATGCCAGCGTCCTTGAGAATCTTCTGGGTCGCAGGCACCGGACCGGTCAGCATGATGGTCGGGTCGAGACCGATTTTGGCGGTCTGCTTGATCACTGCGCGTGGCTTGAGGCCGTATTCTTCACCGAACTCTTTATTGCCGATCAGCACACCGGCGGAGCCGTCCACGATACCGGAGGAGTTGCCGGCGTGGTGGATGTGGTTGATTTTCTCGAGGTGCGGGTACTTCATCAGCGCCAGTTTGTCGAAACCGGGCATGACCTCACCCTGTTCTTTAAACGCAGGCTTCAGGCCGCCGAGGGACTGCATGTCTGTGCCGGGGCGGATGTACTCGTCGTTGTCCAGAATGGTCAGACCATTGACGTCCTTCACGGCAACAATGGAGCCATCAAAACGCTTGTCTTCCCATGCGGCGACGGCGCGGCGCTGGGACTCGACAGCCAGTTCGTCCGCCTGATCGCGGGAGAAGCCGTATTCAGTGGCGATGATGTCCGCGGAAATACCCTGAGGTACAAAGTACATCTCCATGGCAACAGACGGGTCAACGGCGATGGCTGCGCCGTCAGAGCCCATAGGAACGCGGCTCATCGCTTCGACACCGCCAGCGATGTATGCTTTGCCCGCGCCGCCTTTGACCTGGTTGGCCGCCAGGTTCACAGCTTCCATGCCGGATGCGCAGAAACGGTTGATGGCGAGGCCGGGGATCATCTCGTCAAGGTCAGACGCCAGAACCGCGGTGCGCGCGAGGCAGCCGCCGTTTTCTTTGACTTGGGTCACGTTGCCCCAGATGACGTCTTCGACTGCATGGCCTTCGAGGTTGTTGCGCTCTTTCAGCGCGTTGAGAACCGTGGTGGACAGGTTCAGCGAGGACACTTCGTGCAGGCTGCCGTCCTTGCGGCCTTTGCCGCGCGGGGTGCGCACGGCGTCATAGATATAGGCTTCGGTCATTTTGGTCTCCTTGTCAGGGTCTTTCAGGCGCGGTCCGCGGGGGAACCGGGCATCAGGTCGTAGGGGTGCTTCCACCCCGGCGTTTCGGAAATATTGGTGAGCCAACGGTCGATGTTCGGCCAGTCAGCGCGATCAAAGCCAAAAGGCTCCGGATAGTAGAGATACGAACAGCAGGTGAGGTCGGCGTTGGTCAAGCTGTCGCCCACGATCCAGTCGCGGCCCTCAAGGTGCTTGTTCAGAATGTCATAGGCGCCTTTGAGACGGCCAAGGTTGAAGCCGATGACCTCTTTGGGCTGTTTGTCTTCAGGCAGGAAATTCATCAGGAAGCGCGTCATGCCCGCCACCGAGGAAAACTTGTGGTTATCCCAGAATTGCCACCGCAGAATTTCGCGGCGCTCGGCAGCGTCCTTGCCGCCAAACTTGCCGGTTTTCTCAGAGAGATAATCCTGAATTACAGAAGACTGGGTCAGCGTGACGTCGCCATCTATCAATACGGGCGCTTCACCCATCTCGTTCTTGGTGCCGCGATAATCTTCGCCGCGGGTCTCGCCGGCGAAGAAGTCGACCTTGACCGGCTCCCAGTCAAAGCCGCCAAGCTCAAGCGCGAGAGCGGCTTTGTAAGAGTGTCCAGATTCCCCGAAGCAATATAGTTTGATAGTCATGCCGTCCTCCCCTGTGGCATTTGGCCGGTGTGTCCGATCACCGTTTTCTCGCATCCAGCGTAGCGTTGAACTGGCGCAAACGATGCGCCAGCAAGTCTTCATCCGTCACCGCGTCGAAATTTTCAAAAAGAAAGGACAGTGCTTCGCCTTCGTCCAGACCAGCCTCCGCCGCAAAGCTCTTGAGCTTGCGATACCCATCCTCGGTCATTGAAACCGGGAAGCGGCGGGTCAGTCGAAAACGTTTGGGCATCAGTCCTCCCTGAGATACCGGACGTGGTAGAAAAGGGCGGGTTACCCCGCCCCAAACGCATCAGAAGTTTTCGGCTGCCAGCGCCATCACGGTGTCGCCACCGGATTGGATACGGGCCAGGTGCATGCCGGTCGCAGGCAGGCGGCGCGCCATGTAGTAACGGCCAGTTGCCAGCTTGGTCTCGTAGAACTCGGTGTCAGATGCGCCACCGGCCAGCGCCGCGTTTGCAGCTTTGGCCATCTGCGCCCACATAAGGCCGAGGCAGACGTGACCGAACAGGTGCATGAAGTCATTGGAGCCGGAGAGGGCGTCGTTCGGGTTCTTCATGCCAGTCTGCATGAAGTACATGCCCGCTGCCTGAAGATCCTTGGATGCTTTCTTAAGAGGCTCGATGAAGTCTTTGAGAGCTTCGTCTTCGCCGTTTTCCTTGCAGAAATTCTTGACCAGCTCAAAGAAGGCCATCACGTGTTTGCCGCCATCCGCGGCCAACTTGCGGCCGACGAGGTCAAGCGCCTGAACGCCGTTGGCGCCTTCGTAGATCATCGCGATGCGTGCATCGCGGGTGAACTGGCTCATGCCATGCTCTTCGATGTAGCCGTGGCCACCGTAGATCTGTTGGGCTTTGACGGTCATGTCATAGCCCTCGTCGGTCAGGAAGCCTTTGATGACGGGTGTCAGCAGCGACACAAGGCCGTCCGCGTCCTTGTCACCCTTGCGGTGGGCTTCGTCGATCATGGTCGCGCCCCAGAGAATGAAGGCGCGCGCGGCTTCTGCGAAGGACTTCTGGTCCATCAGCGAACGACGCACGTCAGGGTGCACAATCAAAGGATCTGCTGGACCGTCCGGATTTTTCACGCCGGTCACGTCGCGGCCCTGCAGGCGATCTTTGGCGTAGTCCACAGCATTTTGGTAGGCAACTTCTGCCGCAGCAAGACCCTGCATGCCAACGCCCAGGCGGGCTTCGTTCATCATAGTGAACATGGCGCGCATGCCTTTGTTCAGATCGCCGATCAGGTAGCCTTCGGCTTCGTCGTAGTTCAGCACGCAGGTGGAGTTGCCGTGGATGCCCATCTTTTTCTCGATGTTGCCCACGGACACACCGTTGCGGGCGCCGATGTTGCCTTCGTCGTCCACAAGGAACTTGGGCACGATGAACAAGGAAACACCTTTGATGCCTTCGGGGCCGCCTGGAACTTTCGCCAGTACGAGGTGGACAATGTTGTCCGCCATATCGTGATCACCAGCCGAGATGAAGATCTTCTGGCCGGAGATTTTGTAAGTGCCGTTGTCCTGAGGCTCAGCTTTGGTGCGCATCAGGCCCAGATCGGTGCCGCAGTGCGGTTCGGTCAGGTTCATGGTGCCGGTCCATTCGCAGGAGACCATCTTGGGCAGCCATTTGTTTTTCTGCTCCTCGGTACCGTGCGCAAGGATTGCAGCGGCCGCACCATGGGTCAGACCCTGATACATGGTGAACGCCTGGTTGGAGGAAGAGAACATCTCGCCGACAGCAGTGGACAGCACGTATGGCAGGTTCTGACCGCCGTATTCTTCGGGCATGTCCAGACCGGTCCAACCGCCTTCTTTGACTTGCTCGAAGGCTTCCTTGAAGCCGGTCGGCGTGTAAACGACGCCGTTTTCAAGGCGGCAGCCTTCGTGATCACCGACAACGTTCAAAGGCGCCAGAACTTCACCGGTCAGTTTGCCTGCCTCTTCGAGGACGGCATTTGTGAAGTCGGCTTCCATGTCGGCGTAGCCGGGGATGTCGGAATCGGCGACGTTCAGCATTTCATGCAGAACGAACTGAATGTCTTTTACCGGGGCGGTATAAGTCGGCATGTGTCTCTTCCCTTGGACTTACTGTGCAGCTTTTTGGTCGTTGTTGAAGTCGGCGATGATTTGCTCGCCCCACTTCAGTTGTTCACGCAGATCGTCGATGGCTTCGTTCAGCTCATCGCGCTGCTCTTCCATGTCTTTCAGGCGCTGGCGGGCCACGTCGTAGGTCCGCTGAAGTTGGGTCGCCTGTTGGTCGCCCATGTCGTACAGATCGAGCAGCTGACGGATTTCTTCGAGCGAAAAGCCGAACCGCTTTCCCCGCAGGATCAGTTTCAGTCGGGCGCGATCCCGTTTCGTGAACAGGCGCTTCTGGCCCTCGCGGATAGGGAACAACAGTTCCTTGGATTCGTAGAAACGCAGGGTGCGCGGCGTTACATCATAGGCGTCGCACATCTCGCGGATCGTCATAAGGTCTTCGCTCATCGGTCCTCCTTGGCTCTCTTCTATTGTGAACAGATGGGGTGACTGCCGAAGGGTTACAGTACTGCTTTACGTTAACGTAAGAGAGACGTTGCGTCACAAAAATCGTGACGTAGGATCCTTTGACGTTAGGTCTTTTTTCGTAAAATTTGCATGACGTTGGGTCCAAGTTTGTCGGCTTTGTGGGTGGCGGTGAAACAAACGTCGGCCGCAGGAAATGGTTGACTGTGCACCTAAGTATTTGCGATTCTGGAAAAAACGACCGCAGTAATATCGCGGCAAGGCAGGCAAGGGCTGATCTGGAGGCGAATAGGATTTCAGCAGGCCCGTCAGAGAGAGCAGAGAATGGGCAAATCCCCCAAGACGTCCCCCTATGAGGACGTGCCAAAACGAGGTTATTGGCGCAGCGGCGTCGCACAGCAGGACCCGCTGGCTATTGACGGCATCTATCGGCGCAAGTTCCGCATTTCGCGTCGGGACGCAATTGCGACGGCAGGCAGTTGTTTTGCCCAGCACATCGCACGACATCTGAAAGCGCGTAAGTTCAATGTCTTGCAATACGAGCCTGCGCCGCGAGGTATGAGTGCGGAGCTGTCCAAGAAATACGGTTTTGGCATTTACACGTGCCGCTATGGGAACATTTATACGGCGGCCCAGATGTTGCAGCTTGCGCGTGAGGCATTTGGGCTGTCTGTGCCGGAAGACAGAGTTTGGGAGCGGGATGGGCGCTATTTTGATGCGCAGCGACCCAATGTTGAACCCGATGGGTTTGAAACGCCAGAGCAGGTGCTGCGAGCGAGAGAGGGGCACCTTGGATTTGTTCGACAGATGCTGCTGGACATGGATGTTTTTGTCTTCACTTTTGGACTGACGGAAACCTGGGTACACAAGGACAGCGGGACTGTTTTTCCGACTGCGCCTGGCACGATTGCAGGGACTTTTGATCCTGACATTTATGAATTCCAGAACCACCGCCATAGCCGGGTGCTTGGAGACTTCGTGAAACTGAAAAGGCTTTTGCGACGGGAGCGTGATCGTCCCTTCAAGACGATCGTCACGGTATCGCCGGTTCCGTTGACAGCCACGGCCTCCGGCCAACATGTGCTTGCGGCTTCAACCTATTCGAAGTCCGTGCTGCGCGGCGTTGCGGGGGAGTTGTTCGATACATACCGTGATGTGGACTATTTCCCTTCCTACGAGTTGATCACTGCGCCTGCGACCCGCGGAATGCTCTTTGAGCCAAATCTGCGCAGTGTGACCGAGACAGGAGTGAATACTGCAATGGGGGCGTTTCTGGCGCAGCACGATCCAAGCGGCAACTCTCCAAAAGAACCCAAGAAGCCGGCACAGTTGCCACAATCGGAAGACGCCGATGTCGTCTGCGAGGAAATTCTTCTGGAGGCGTTTCAAAAATGAGCCGGCGGATTTGTGTGATGGGCAACTCGCATGTGGCCGCGCTCAAGGGGGGCTGGGAAGACGGCGCGGCGCCGCGGAAAGACATTCTACCAACCTTCTTTGGTGCTCTTTCCGACGGTATGGGCACCCTTGATTTTGTGGACGGAGAAGTGATTCCGCGCGAGCGAAAGGCCGCTGAGTTCTTCAAAAGGATTTCCGGCACCGGCGGCGGTGTTCGGGCCGAAGACTACGACGCGTTTGTCCTTGTCGGGATGGGGCTTTTCCCGACGCCTGTATTCACGAATTATGCAAGGTTCGCCACACCGAGTACACAGCACGTTGCAGAGCATTTCGTTAGCGATGCGGTTATCGCGGACACGCTTTGGGAGAGCATCGACGGGTCGATGATGATGCATTGCGCAAGGGTGTTGCGGCGCGCGACGGACAAGCCGATTCATCTGGCATGGCAAGCATTCTGCTCGGAAAGCCTTTTTGACATAGATTGGCGCGCTGCGCAGATGCAGCCAATCCTCGACAACGGCGACCAGCCTTTTGTGAACATGATGATGGACGGGGTCGCAGACAAATTGCGCGATGCGGGGTTTGGCGTTCTGGAGCAACCGGAAGAAACCAAGCGCGATGGCGTTATGACCAAAGCGGAATTCTCGCGAGGTTCGGTGTTATTTAGGGCCGTTGAAAAGAACGCGAAAGAGCACCGCGAAAACGACGTATTCCACATGAACAGCCTATATGGGCGCACGTGCTGGAACCGTTGGGAGATTTGAGGCCCAAAAAGCGCCCCAAGGTCCGATTATTTTTCTTTTGACAGGAAGCCTGCGGTCTCGTCCCGAAGTTCCTTGAGCTCGCGCATGGCTTCGTCGAGTTGCTCGCGCTGTTCCAGCAGCTCCGCATATTGCCGGTCCGCCATGTCCACAAAGGCCTGCATCTGGGCAGCGGTGCCCTCGTGTTCATAAATCAGCAGCCACTGGCGGATGTCTTCGAGTTTGATACCGAACCGACGTCCTCGCATGATCAGGGTCATGCGGGCGACTTCCTTTGGGCCGAAATAGCGGCTTCGGCCTTCGCGTTCGGGCTGCAGAAGCTCGATGTATTCATAGTAACGCAGCGTCCGAGGCGTCACGTCGAATCGGGCGCACATTTCCTTGAAAGACAGGCGATTTTCGCTCATTTGGCAGGTCTCCTTGCCGCGGAACTTAGTTATCTTGCCTCGGTAGGGCAACCGCCCCCCTTGCTCCTGCGCCAAAATGTCGATCTTAATTGGCGCAAACAACCCCGAGGTTCAAAATGCAGGGCGACAAGTCAAAATTTGCCGAACAGTTCATAAACCTGATCCCGCATTGTCAGGCGCTGGGCATGAAGTTAACGGCGATTGGCGACGGTATGGCCGAAATGGAGTTGCCTTACAGCGAGCAAATAGTGGGCGATCCGGAAACTGGTGTTTTGCATGGAGGAGCGGTGTCGGCGCTAATGGATACCTGTTGCGGGGCGGCTGCAATGAGCCATCCGTCTTCGCCGTCCGGAACGGCGACCATCGACCTTCGAATCGATTATATGAGAGCGGCGACGCCCGGGCAGGCAATACGGACAAAAGCAGAGTGCTATCACATCACCAGATCGGTGGCCTTTGTTCGCGCCACGGCAGTTGATGATGATGCCGAAAGGCCGGTGGCGACCGCGACCGGTGCTTTCACTGTGGAGAGAAAATAATGCCACGTTCCCGACCCGAACCTGTTCAGGTGGTCAAGCAACGCCGTGATGCTGCGCTTTCAGCCTTGGTGCATGGCGTGCCGTATATTCAATTCTTGGGAATCGAGTTCGACCGGCGGGGGGACGAACTGACTGCCGTTTTGCCTTATGACGACAAACTGATCGGCAATCCGCTTTTGCCTGCCATTCACGGTGGGGTTACGGCCGGATTCCTTGAGACAACTGCTGTGATCGGGCTGGCTTGGGCCAGTCTTTGGGATGACATCGAGGCCGGCAGGTTCGATATGGAGGAACTGACCCGCGGACATCTGCCGCGGTTGCCAAAAACCATTGATTTTACGTTGGATTATCTGCGTTCGGGCCTTCCTCGAGACGCCTACGCCCGGGCACGTGTGACGCGTTCCGGCCGGCGTTATGCATCAGTCCAAGTCGAAGCTTGGCAGGACCAGCGCCACCAACCTTTTGCGCAGGCCACCGGACATTTCCTGATGCCAGCGCGCGATGAGTGAAACGGTGAGCGGCGTCGGGGAGATCACCCATCGCCGCATTTTGCGCACGGCGCTACCCATTGTCTTGAGCAACGCTACAGTGCCGATTTTGGGGGCTGTGGACACAGGCGTCGTTGGTCAAATGGGCGAAGCCGCTCCGATCGGCGCTGTCGGTATTGGCGCGATAATCCTCAGCGCGATTTACTGGGTCTTCGGCTTTTTGCGGATGGGCACGACCGGGCTGACGGCAAAGGCGCAGGGAGCTGGGCGTCAAGGAGAAGTCGCAGCCATGCTGACCCGCGCAGTTATGATCGGCGTAGGCGGCGGATTCTTGGTGATGGCGCTTCAGGTTTGGCTGTTTCGAGGGGCATTCTATGTGTCGCCTGCGTCTCCGGAAGTTGAGGCGCTTGCGCGGGACTATCTGTCAATTCGGATTTGGTCTGCTCCAGCGGCGATAGCTATATACGGCCTCACCGGCTGGCTGATCGCGTTGGAGCGGGGCAAGGCGGTTCTGATCATTCAAGTGTGGATGAATGGGCTCAATATACTGCTCGATATCTGGTTTGTTCTTGGGCTCGGATGGGGCGTTGGTGGGGTCGCGATTGCGACCGTGATTGCCGAAGTTTCAGGCTTTGCGCTCGCACTTTGGATGTGTCGCGATGCCTTTAAACGCGCTGCGTGGCGGGACTGGACGCGGGTCTTTGACAGAGCGGCACTGCTGGAAATGGCGGCGGTCAATCGCGATATTTTATTGCGATCATTGATGCTTCAGGCGATTTTTGTGAGTTTCTTGTTTCTTGGGGCCGATTTTGGGGACGTAACGCTCGCGGCCAATCAAGTATTGCTGCAATTTCTGTCAATTACGGCCTACGCGCTGGATGGATTTGCGTTTTCCGTCGAGGCACTTGTCGGGCAGGCTTTTGGCGCGAAGGACCGCGCCGGGCTGCGAAAGGCGTCAATCATGTCGAGCCTCTGGGGAGGATTGTGCGTGATCGTTTTGGCCGCCGTTTTCGCCTTGTTCGGTGGCGCGATTATCGACGTTATGACGACGGCGGAAGATGTCCGCTCGGAGGCGCGTGTTTATTTGATTTGGATGGTTCTTGCACCGTTGCTCGGCGTGGCCGCGTGGATGCTGGACGGCATTTTTATAGGAGCCACGCAGGGCCGCGAGATGCGGAACATGATGTTCATTTCAGCCTTAATCTATGTGGCCGCGGTGCTCGCTCTTGTTCCGGCGTTTGGCAATCATGGGCTTTGGGGGGCGATGCTGATCAGCTTTGTGGCGCGAGGCGTCACGCTTGGGGTGCGCTATCCGCGACTGGAGAGGCTCGCCGAGATCAATTCTTGAGACGATATCCTGTTTTGATCATCGCCCAAGCGATCAGGACGACGATGACGGTTGTGCCGCTCACCACTGCGAGCCCAAGTTCAGGGGCGCTGTCTGAGGTACCGATCACACCAAAACGTGCGCCGTCGATCAGGTAGAATACCGGATTAAAATGGGTGAAGGTGTTCAGTCCGGTCGGCAAGGCTTCGACAGAGTAAAAGGTGCCGGAGAGGAAAGCCAAAGGCGTCACGATGAAGTTAGTGATGGCTGCCATCTGATCGAATTTGTTGGCGAAAATACCAGCAACCATGCCGATTGCGCCCAGCAGGGCGCCGCCAAACACAACAAAAGTCAAAGCCCAGAGCGGATGAACCGGAAAGATACCCAAGAAGATTGCGAGAGCGACAAGAATGGCGAGGGCGACGACAACGCCGCGGGCAACCGCGCCTGCGAGATAGCCAAGGACAAGTTCCAGCGGAGACAAAGGCGGCATAAGAGTGTCCACGATGTTGCCTTGGACTTTGGAAATCACAATTGAAGAAGACGTGTTGGCAAAGGCATTCTGGATGACGGTCATCATCATGATCCCCGGCGCCAGAAAGGTGATGAACGGGACGCCCATAACGTCGCCTCTGCTTGGGCCGATTGCGATGGAAAAGATCAAAAGAAAGAGACCGGCGGTCACGAGCGGGGCCAGAAGGGTCTGTGTCCAGACAGTTGCAAAACGCAAGATTTCGCGAAGTGCGAGGGTTTTGAGGCCAAGCCAATTCACCCGACCAAAGCGTCGCACGCCCATTTCTACGTTTTCCATGCTCTTTTCCTCGCGTTCAGAGTGCCGCTGGCTGATTCTCTGCCTTGTAACTCGGGCTGGGGTGATTAGAATAGGCCCCTGACCAAGAAATGCGGGGCGGTCCTTTTTGGGGGCCGCTTTTTAGCTGAGGAAATATGGCATGTCGTGGACCGACGATCGCGTTGAACTGTTGAAGAAGATGTGGGGCGAGGGCCAATCGGCCAGCCAGATCGCCAAGGAACTGGGTGGGGTGACCCGCAACGCTGTGATCGGCAAGGTGCACCGTCTTGGCCTTTCCAATCGCTCGCCAGGTGGCGGTGCAAAGGCCGAAGCAAAACCGAAGGCTGCTGCGAAACCCAAGGCAGCAGCCAAACCAAAGGCCGCGCCCAAGCCGAAGGCCGAAGCCAAACCGGCTCCGAAACCCGAGCCCAAGACAGAACCGGCCGTTGCAGCAAAACCGGCGCAGCCATTGCGCAAGGCGATTATTCCTGCAGGTCAACCGCTGCCACCGCAGCCGTCTGCGAACGAGATCAGCCCGGAAGCTCTGGCAAAGGTGAACGAAGTCGAGAAATCGGCAAAGAAACTCACGTTGATGGAGCTCACCGAACGGACTTGTAAATGGCCCGTCGGAGACCCGGCAACCGAAGACTTCTGGTTCTGCGGTCTGCCTGTTCAGGCAGGTAAACCTTATTGCGAAGCCCATGTCGGCGTGGCGTTCCAGCCGATGAGCGCGCGTCGAGATCGTAAGCGGTAAGCAGCCAACCAAAACGATTTTCAAAGCCTCAAGGAGTTGATCCTTGGGGCTTTTTTTGTGTTAGCTAAACATCAGCGAAAGGGAGCGGACGGCTTGGGCACTGGCTTTACGGTATATGAAGCGACAACGCTGCTGGTGATCAGTTTTGCCCATATAGGCGCCATGCATGTTTATCGGAGGCAGCCGGACCTTTCCCGGTGGCTGCTGGATTTTTCGTCCGGTCTGGGGATTGGCTACGCGTTCCTATATCTGCTGCCGAAAATCGGGACCATGACGATCGCGCTCCAGACGAGCCTTCCTGCCAACAACGTTTTGATGCAGTACCAGCTCTACTTTTATTTGCTTGGCGGATTTCTGGTCTACTACCTCGTCGATTTCAAAAGGCACGAGGCGCGTCCGAGCCACATCGGGGAAGCCTTGAACCTGGCATCGTTCATGGCCTACAGCGCTTTGATTGGCGCTACGGTGGTTCACCTCAATTCGGATATTCGTGGCGTTTACCTCACCTCTGCCGTGGTTTTCACCCTGCACCTTTTTGGTGTGAACAACTTTTTGTTCAGAATGTATCCGGAGGACTTCGGTCGATGGATGCGGTGGGCGTTTGTGGTGGCATTGATGGCGGGGGGGTATGCCGGAACGCAGGTTGAAAAATATAATCCATATCAATCGGTTGCGACCGCTGTGGTCGGCGGGGTCATCATCATTCTGTCGGTTCGGCTCAAACTTCCTGCACGGGCGAGAGTCAATACAAAGGCGTTTTTGCTGGGTGTGGCCACCGCAGTGTTCGCGGTGGTCGTTTATGTCCGAACGGATACGTATTAGACAGCTTCAAATTGCGCTCTGATCTTTTCAGCGCGATCAAAAAAGGCGTTTCTGATTTCAGCTGCATAGGGGTTTGCGACTTCAATAGCATGCAGAACCGTGGGTGGATCGTTTTTGACCATGCCAACAGCTTCGCGCAAAAGATCGAAGCTTACGGTGGTCATTTGGTCGGGCAGGGGGCCAAGATCGTTCAGTACTTTGGCAATCAGATGCGTGAGGCCCTGAACCATTGCCGCTTCCCGATCGTGAGCCTCGGCGGTTGTTTCGATGACTTCCAGTCCGAGAGATCGCAGGAAGCGCCTTGTCACTCTTTGCCGGTTTCCGCGCTCTCGACATATCGCGATTTTACGATCAGCAATGCCACTTTTTGCTGATTGGGGACCAAACAGGGGATGTGTTCCGAGGATATTCGCGTGTCGCGGCAGATGTTTTGCCATATGGCCCATAGGGGCCGTCTTGACGCTTCCGACATCCACCACCAAAGCGCCAACACGAATATGCGGGGCAATTTGCTGGCAAACATGGGCTATGCGGGCGACCGGTACGGCCAGAACAACAATGTCCGCCCGCGCGGTTTCCTCGGCGTCCCGCATTGCAAATGCGCGACCATCTTCCAGCACCGCTCCAACGTAGGCCGGATCGCAAACCGTTATTTCAAAATGATCGGCGAGTTCACGGGCGACGAGTTTGCCAAAGGCCCCAAAGCCGAAAAGGCCAAGGGTCAATGGGCGGTTAGTTTCGATAGTGTGTCCCATAAGGCGGTTCCTAAATAAGGCCGCGCCAACGGGAGTTTGAAAACCTATGGTGCCTCTGATGCTACCCCCGCGCCGCGGCGAGAGTGCATGATGATAGCCCCGCCACTTATGTGGTCAGGGAATAATAGACGAAGAAAGTGAGGTCAGGCTTGGTCATGCACGCTTGGTCGCACGATTTCGTCGGGCAGGTCAAGACGGGATCATTCAGGCAATGGATCGCGCATGTCCACCCAGCGGACATAGAGAGCGGCGAGGAGCGATAACAAAACGCTGGCAAGGACCAGCAACATCAAGGTCAATGCGCCTGTTTCCGGGGTCAGGACGGCGCCTGTTAGCGATGTGAGCGCTGCACCGCCGGCAACGGCCATCGCACCAGACAGGCCAGCCGCGCTGCCAGACAGTTGAGGGCGCACGGACATGATGCCGCTGTTGGCGGAAGGGATGGTCAACCCGTTTCCCATTCCGACAAGCGTGATCGCGCCAAAATAGGTGATTGGATGCAGCACACCGGCTGCCATCAGCAATAGTCCCAATGTAGGCCCGCATGCAGCCACAACCCGGCCCGAGATGACCATTGTCGTCAATGGGAAACGATTGGCAAAGCGCCCCGACAGGAAACTGCCCACCGCAAATCCACAGGTTATGATGCCGACTCCCGCGCCGATGGCTGCAGGAGAAAGCCCAAATACGGCACCGCCAACCAAAGCTGCGCCGGTTATGTAGACATAGAAGGCACCAAGGGAAAATGTGAGACAAAATGCGTAACCCCAAAACCGCCGTGACCTTAACAATTCGGGGTAAGTTTTGAATTGCGCTCTGATCGTGGCGCTTGGGGTTTCGTTGGTTTCCCCCATGTCGGCCCAGGCGAGCCACCACAAAAGAAAGCCGGCGGCGACGAAGAAGACAAAAGTGGCTCGCCATCCAAAAAGCTGGTCGAGAATTCCGCCGAACAAGGGCCCTGTCATTGGCGCGACAGCCATGGCCATCGAGATGTAGCCCAAAAGGCTGGCTGCCTTCTGAGGGCTGTGCTGATCTCGCACCGCAGCACGGGACAGCGTCATACCTGCGATCAAAGCGCCTTGCAGGAGGCGAAACGCAAGGAAAACCCAAATGTCCGTTGCCAAAAGACAGCCGATGGAGGCGAAACTGAAGATGCCAAGCCCGGCCAGCATGACTGGACGGCGGCCAAAACGGTCTGACAGCGGGCCCATGATAATCTGCAATACAGCAGTTATGGCGAGGTAGCCGGCAATTGACAGGTTCGCCATCGCGTAATCGACTTGAAAGTCTTTGGCGATGTTTTCCAGGCTCGGCAAAAACATGTTCAAAGACAGAACGGAGAAGGCCGTCAATAGAACAAGAGTGGTCAGGCTAGGTGGGGAGGTAGCAGCGCGAAACATGCCTTCTGGTTAGTCGCCGCCGAGCAGTTTTAGAAGGCCCTTCGTCGCCTCGTCCTCGAGTTTCTTTTTGAGAGCATCTTCCGCAGACTGGCCTTCTTCGATGGTCACGCCCAACTCTTTGGCAGCAGCCTCCTTGGCTTTCTGCTCAAGTTCCTCTTTTTCTTTTGCGAAGTTTTGTTTGATGACCTTGTCCAACTCCGGGGCGATTGACGGGTTGTCCCAACTGCCTTCGATTTTCACCGGTACAACCAGCAGCGGGGCGTCGTCGCCACGGATCTGGGGGGAAACGACATAGTCGATCGTGCGCAGGCCAAGGCCAATTGTGCCTGCGCCCGTTGCTGCGAGGCGTGGCAGCTCCATTCGCAGATCATCATTGCGTAATACGCCATTGAGCGTTGTCCAGGTCGCCGTCAGCTTGTCAAACACCGTTGTGCCTCCGGTTACGTCGCCACGCAGAAGCTCGTCCAGGTCGATGCCCTCGATAGTGCCGCGCCCGACAGAAACGGAGCCTTCCCCGTCAAGCGAGTTCATAATTGCAAACACTGAGTTGCCGGAGCCGAGCACAGAAGTTTTGAGGTTTGCCTTACCAGTAAAGTTCTTGATGTCTGCTGTAGCTGTTAGAAACGGCTGAAGCGAGATTTGGTTCACGTCGAGGTCGGCGCGAACCGAAAGGCCGTTGCGATTGTTGGCGACAAATATGCCCGTGACGAGACCATCATATGCTTGCAGTTCGCGCAGCGTCGCGACCGCACGGGCGTTGTCTATGGCGATGGTTGCGCGCGTTCGGCCAACGGCAATGTCCCCCATGTCGATTTTTTCGGAGGCAAAACTGATCGTGCCGTCAATCAGCCCAAGCGCGCTGGCATCGATGGGGGTCTTGGACCAGCCGGTGGAAGGGGCCTTTCCGGCAGGGGCCGGGGACGATGCTCCGCCCGGACCCGATGCCGACCCCGAGATGAGCGGCTTGAGATCGAGCGTTTGCGTGGCAATCTGTGCGTTCACGACGGGTTTGGCCCCGTTCAAGTTTACGTCTGCTTGAGCTGAGATCACGTTGCCGAAAGCTGATATGGCACCCTGACGCAAGCTCAGCTGCAAGTCGCGTGTCAGTGTCACATCTCCGGCAATAGAAAGTGGGCCAGGGATCCCGCCGGGCATTCCCAATGCATTGAGGAAGGCGTCGGCGTTTGGCAAATCCACGGCGATTTTTCCAGCCGCTTCGGGGGCGATGCCCGCGCGACCGTCGAAAGTGACCAGACCTTTCGCAGCTGTGATGTCGGCTGTCAGGTCACTGATATTTCCCGCAAGAAAAGCATCCATATGCGTGATCGTTGCGGAGATGTTGACTGGTGCGTTGGCTGGTTGCGCCTTGAGATCGAGTTTTGCGGGCAACGTCCGATCTGCCCAAGAAAGTTCGGCGTCGAGGTTTGATATCTCAACCGGCGTTTGTCCTGCCGCCCAAAATCGGAGCCGAGCATTCTTGATCACCATGCTTTCCAGGGCGAAGCCGCCGACTGCGGATGCGTCTGACTGAGGCGCTGCCACCGGAGCCTTGTCTGTCGAAGAAGTCAGAAGGGACCAGTTAGCCTCTCCGCCGGCGGTCTGTTCAAGAAGAATATCAGGTCCAATCAACTCGATTTTCTTGATGCGTATATCCCCTGAAAGGGCTGACATTACATCAACTCCGATGGTTGCGCTTGCTGCTGAAAACATTGGGCCGTTTGTCGACCATGGTGCGTTGGATAAAGTCACCTTGCCAGTGGAAACGCCGATCGTCGGAAACCAGCTTATACCCACGTCACCTTCGAACTTTAGGGCGCGACCCGTCTTGGATTTCACCTGTTCTGACGCAATGGCGGCGATTTTTTCGCCAGGTAGGAAGACGACCAATGCCCCTAGCCCCAAAACGACAAGTGCCATCAGGGCAAAAAGAAAACGGACGACGCGCATGGTGCACCTCTTTGCTGCTCAACGGCAGCCTAGCGGTTTCATCACAGGCAGTGCAACGATGGGTGCATGGGAAAAACCGGTGATCAGCGCCAGAACGCAACCCACTCGATCAGGTCGAAGAATTTCCGCACGATAACAAGCGTGGCGTCACCGTTGTTGAAAAGCAAATCCGCGCCGAGTCCCGTCAGGATAAGGAGCACGAGAAAAACGGCGATCGGGTTGGTCATGACGTAAATACGCCCCTGCGGTTGGTGGTCAGTTCAGGTATGCCTGACCACCCGCAGGGGCGCAAGATTTTGCACAGAATTGAGAGTGTTTAGATGCGGCCCATTTTGGCAGCCACATCCGCCATGCGCGCCGAGAAGCCCCATTCGTTGTCGTACCAGGCCAGAACGCGAACCAGACGGTTCCCGAGCACCTTGGTTTGGTCTGCTGCGAAAGTGGAGCTTTCTGTAGTGTGGTTGAAGTCTACGGAAACCAGCGGCAGGTCGTTGTAACCCAGAACACCTTTCATCTCACCTGCAGCCGCTTCCGCCATGATGGCGTTCACGTCTTCGGCGGTGACATCCTTGGATGCTGTGAATGTCAGGTCCACCGCGGAAACGTTCGGGGTTGGAACGCGAATTGCGGAGCCGTCCAGCTTACCTTTCAGTTCGGGAAGCACTTCGCCCAAGGCTTTCGCAGCGCCTGTGGAGGTCGGGATCATCGACATGGCCGCAGCGCGGGCGCGATACAGGTCGTTGTGGCGGCGGTCCAACGTCGGCTGATCGCCGGTGTAAGCGTGGATCGTCGTCATGATGCCATTTTCGATCCCGATGGCGTTGTGCAGTACCTTTGCCAGCGGAGCGAGGCAGTTCGTTGTGCAGGATCCGTTGGAGATCATGTTGTCGTTAGCTTCAAGCGTATCGTCGTTCACACCGAACACGATGGTTTTTTGCACGTTCTTGGCCGGAGCAGAGATCAGAACTTTTTTTGCGCCGCGCTCAAGGTGCTTTTTTGCTTTCTCGCCGTCGTTGAAGTTGCCGGTGCATTCCAGGACGACGTCAACCCCGTCCCAGTCCAGCTCGTCCATGTCGTATGTGGAGTACATACGCATCGGGCCCTGACCAACGTCCATGGTACCGTTGCCTGCGATCACCTCGTTGCGGAAGCGGCCGTGAACGGAGTCATAGCGGATCAGGTGCGCGGCGGTTTCGAGGGGGCCGGTTGCGTTCACCTTGACGACACGCACGTCTTCGCGCGCCTCTTCAGCAATGTGCATGAGTGTGGAACGGCCAATGCGGCCAAAGCCGTTGATACCTACGGTGACGGTCATCCTGCTCTCCTGACGCTCGGGATCTTCGGTTGGATTGTGTTTCCTATAGGGAACAAGGGTGTCGCCTGAAAGGTAAGATTGTGTGAAAAAACGGGATGTTAGCGATAAACCTTACCGGTGCCGCCAACGGTAACGCTAACGATATGGCTGCTTTGGAAAAGGTTAGCGTTCACATTGGCCTATGTTGCGCATTTTCATCGCAAGCGATTCGAATTCGCGGTTTCTCCCAAGACAATTGTCGCGCGCTTTGGAAGTTTGGTATGTATCTTTTGAGTAGAGCGCGTGGTGAGGCTTGGGCAAAATTTCGAGTGCCAAAGAATGCCGCTCCACAAGACCGTGATTTCAATTGCCGTGCAATCGGCACGATGCGAGGGCCTTTTTGTGATTAAGTCAGTAAAAAAAATTATCTCCGGTGCGGCACTGAGCGTGGCTGTATTTGCCCAGCCAGTCCTATCGCAATCGGGCGACAGCGCCCGGTATTATGGAGGAGACGCGCGTCCGGTAAAGCACATTCATGACGCGCGGCAGTTGCGCCAAGGGGAGTCGGTTTATTGGCTGGACCATGCGAATATTGTGAATTCAAATGTCAGCTCGCCGCCAAACTACTTCTCTATCGGCGGGTATTGGGGTGTCAGTGACCGCTGGCAACTCGGCGCGGTACTTACATCCACCTATGGGCTTCGTTCTACGTTTTCGGGGCTTCTGGACACTGACGGTGTTGGCACGATCGGCGCCCATGCGAAGTATCAGCTTGCGCAATGGGGTGACTGGAACCTCGCGGTTATGGGGGCGATCGAATACATCAACTGGCAGCAAAGTGTTCCGGTCGGCGGCCGTTTGATGAGTGCGTCACCGGCTGGGTCGGTCCATCTTCCGGTGACTTATGCGCCTTCCGAAATGTTTGCCCTGAGCGGGTCGCTGTCTTACGCGCTACTGCCGCAGTACTCGCGCAAGGGCGGTGAAGTTGGCCAAATTTTTTCTATCGGCGGTGGTGTGAATATCAACCCTGCCGGGCCGTTTAGTTTCCACGGCTCCCTAGATTACCCGATTTCAGGGGAAAACCGTCTTGGGTCGGGTGGCAATCTCGATAAATTGGCGATCTGGTCTGTGGGTGCGCGAGCCGACCTTGGACAGGGTTGGGCACTCGATCTGACAGCATCCAATGGCTATGCGAGCACGCCGACTACTAAGTTGTTGTCCAACCAGCGCAAAGACGCCTTCTTGGTGACACTGGGCGTCTCCAAAAAGCTGGGCCGCTGAACGGCCGATCAAAAAGTGTGACAGTGCGGTGTTTTGCGTTGTCACAACTTGCATGACGTTTGGCACGATCTGCGAGTGGTTTTTTTGAGCATCCCGATTACCTTGTTCGTAACGCAACAGGACACAGGTTTTCGGGAGGCAGCAAATGCAACTGGTCGTGGACGGGAAACGGCACGAAGTGGATGTCGAAGATGACATGCCGCTTCTGTGGGTTTTGAGGGACGAACTCAACATCAAGGGTGTGAAGTACGGGTGCGGTGTCGCTGCGTGCGGCGCTTGCACGGTTCACATTGATGGCGTGGCGGTGCGGTCCTGCCAGACAGCGGTTTCTGACGTGGACGGAGAGGTTACAACGATCAACGGGTTGGGTACGCCTGATGCGATGCACGCCGTTCAGGAAGCCTGGGTTGAGCATCAAGTCGCGCAGTGTGGGTATTGCCAGTCTGGCCAGATCATGCAGGCGGCATCTTTGCTGACCGATACCCCTAATCCGACAGATGAAGACATCGACGACGCCATGAGAGGTAACCTTTGCCGCTGTGGGACCTATCCCCGTATTCGCGCTGCGGTGAAAACTGCCGCTGCCAAACTTCAGGAGGCATGATTATGGGCAAAGTTGGAAAAATCGCCCGTCGTACTTTCCTGATCGGTGCCGCTGCTGTCGCGGGGGGCGTTGCATTCGGTGTTTACAAGGTACGAACGCCTTATGAAAACCCACTGAAAGACGGCCTTGCCGATGGGGCCGCCACATTCAATCCTTGGGTCGTGATCGAATCTGACAAGATTACACTGGTCGGACCGCATGGCGATAAAGGCCAGGGCATCATGCATGCCCAAGCTGCGTTGATCGCAGAAGAGTTGGACGTTGAGTTCGGGCAGTTCGAAACGACTTTCGGCAAGCCAGACAAGGCGTACTGGAACCGTGCGATGGCAGAAGATGGCGTGCCGTTTATGTCTACGGACAAAAGCTTCTCCGCTGAAACCACGCGGTCCGTCATGGGCGGCATGATGAAGTTGATCGGATTGCAGGGCACCGGTGGATCAAGTTCGATACCGGATAGTTTTGTCAAATTGCGCGAGGCCGGAGCGGTAGCGCGCGAAACTCTTAAGCTGGCGGCGTCCAATGTCAGTGGCGTGCCTGTACGTGATCTCAGAACTGCCAATGGCATGGTCATTTTGCCTGACGGAACGGAGCTGGCCTACACCGCGCTGGCCGGCGAAGCGGCGAAACTCGAGCCTGTCACCGAGATCAAACTGCGCGAACCGAGCGAATGGCGTCTGATCGGCAAGCCGATGCAACGTCTTGATATTGTTGCAAAATCGACTGGCACAATGGACTATGGCATCGATGTAGAGGTCGAAGGCGCCGTTCACGCGGCGGTGGTTTGCAACCCGCGTCAAGGGGGCGCGCTAAACGGCTATGATGCTTCGGCGGCACAAGATATGCGTGGTGTTCAGAAAATATTGGACGTCACTGGTGGGGTCGCAGTGGTTGCCGACAATACATGGCGCGCGATCAAGGCTGCGGAAGCCATAGATTTTGACTGGGGCCCTGCGCCATATCCCTCTGAGCAGGACGACCATTGGGCAGAAGTTGCCGCGTCGTTTACTGAAGAGCGGTTGGACAAGGAATGGCGGGCTGATGGCGACGTGGATCAGGCTATGGCGGCGGGCAAATCTGTCGAAGCCGAATACCGTGTGCCGTATGTTGCCCATGCTCCGCTGGAGCCGTTGAACGCCACCGTACTCGTTGAGGACGACAAGGTGACGGTTTGGACAGGTCACCAGATCCCGCGGATGTTGCAACAGCAGGTGGGCAAGATCACAGGCCACAAGCCTGATCAGGTGGAGTTCATCAATCAATACATGGGGGGCAGTTTCGGACACCGACTGGAGTTTGAGCACGTCAAAGTTGCGGCCGAGGTCGCGAACCAGATGCGTGGGACGCCGGTCAAGATGACCTATTCCCGCGAAGAAGACTTCGCCCATGACTTCCCGAGACATATCGGAATGGCGAAAGGCTCCGGCGCGGTCAAAGACGGCAAAGTCGTTGCCATGGACCTTTCGGTTGCAATGCCTTCGGTGATCAATTCGCAGATGGGGCGCGCGGGAATTTCTGTACCAGGGCCGGATACGCAGATTTCCGCGGGCGCGTGGAACAATCCCTATGCGATGGAAAACTTCCGGATGCGGGCTTATCGAGTTCCGGAACTGGCTCCAACGTCGAGCTGGCGTTCTGTCGGGGCATCCGCGGGCGGCTTCTTCTTTGACAGTCTCCTGGACGAACTCATCCATGAAGCTGGCGCAGACCCGCTGGAGGAGCGCATCCGTCTGATGGAGCATGATGTCAGCCGGAAGGTGCTGGAAGCCGTGGGCGAAATGTCAAACTGGGGTAGCCCGATTGGTGCGAATAAAGGGCGCGGTATTGCTTTTGTTGAGAGCTTTGGCGTGCCGACCGCCGAGGTGATCGAGGTCACAAACACCGAAGATGGAATTCGCATCGATAAGGTCTGGGTGGCTGCAGACGTTGGGACTGTGATCGACCCAGTGAACTTTGAAAACCTTGTGCAGGGCGGGGTCGTCTTTGCCCTCGGTCATGCGATGAACAGTGAGATTACGTACTCCGATGGTATGGCCGAACAAGCCAACTATTGGGATGCTGAAGGCATGCGGATGCACCAGTGCCCTGAGATTTTTGTCAAAGGTCTGGAAAGCAGCGACAAGGTGCGCGGGATCGGCGAGCCGCCTGTTCCTCCGGCGGCGCCGGCGCTGGCGAATGCGATATTTGCTGCAACGGGGCAGCGAATTCGTGAGCTGCCGCTCTACAACCACATCGACTTCGTATAATCAAAAAAGCCCTCGCAATCGACCGGTTGCGGGGGCTTGTTTCAGTCGGCTTTGAAATTTGCTGGGCGCTTCTCAAAGAACGCCGCACGGCCTTCTTGGGCGTTCTCACTGTCAAGCAGCCCCGGCTGTACATCGCGTTCGTAATCGATCGCACGGTCCAAACGGCCTGAGTCAAATGCCTTTATCGCTCTCAAGGCGCCGGGCGCGAGCGTTTCGATGTGTTGGGCGAGTTTCAGCGCCTCGGCCACAGCTTCGCCATCCTCGCAGAGATTATCGACCATTCCATAATTA
The DNA here is from genome assembly GCF_004346865.1 of Shimia isoporae. Lineage (NCBI taxonomy): Bacteria > Pseudomonadati > Pseudomonadota > Alphaproteobacteria > Rhodobacterales > Roseobacteraceae > Shimia > Shimia isoporae. The sequence continues at coordinate 2,269,525 of NZ_SMGR01000001.1, read as the reverse complement.
TGACCGTCCTCGGCCCCGACAGGTTTTGCATAAAGCATGATCTGACGGGCGCGGGATTGCCCAACGCGGGCTGGTAAGGATCCGAGAAGGCCGTAATCCGGCATCAGGCCGATTTTCGGGAAAGCCGACATGAACCGTGCAGATTTTCCCGCAATAACGGTATCGCACAGCATCGCCAGCGCCATTCCAGCGCCTGCCGCCCAACCTTCGACAGCGCCGATTACTGGCACGGACGCCCCTGTAATCTGGTTAGCCAGGTGCTTGACGCGCTCAAAGTTGATGCGTTTCAGACGCTGAGGTGCGTCCATAGTGGAAATGTCGCCACCTGACGAAAAGTTTCCGCCGGCACCAGTGATAATGATTGCGCGCAAACTGGGGTCAGCTTCGGCTTCTTCGAGCGCGTTGCTGAGCGCTGAGCGGGTGGCGGCGCCAATCGGGTTGAGCCGCTTTGGATCGTTCAGCGTAAGAATAAGGGCGTTACCTTGCCTTTCCTGCAGGATCGCGTTTTCGGTCATTGAGTGTCCTCCTCGTTGGCAGGAGACTAAGTCGGGTGGCGCGCGAGGCAAAGAGGCGCCACGTGGCTGAACGCGACGTTACCTGACAAGAACATCAGCCGCAGAATGGTCACAGGTTGTGACACGCGTTCGGCGGTTGTCTTTCAAATACCCGAGCGGAAGGATAAAGTTTTGGCGGGATGGAAACACTGGACACACTAAATGACGGAAATCCGTAAAATTCTGCACGTGGAAGACGACCCGGACATTCGTGAGATAGCCTATTTGGCACTTGCGGAGCTTGGTGGTCTCGAGGTCTTGCAATGTGCAGACGGCGCGGACGCGCTGGCAAAAGTCGAGGACTTTGCGCCGGATCTGATTTTGCTGGACATGATGATGCCGGGCATGACCGGTGTTGAAACACTTCAAGCTATTCGTGCGCAAACGGCCGTTGATGCTCCGGCGGTGTTCATGACGTCAAAGAATGTCGCGACTGAACATCAGGACGACATCAAGACGCTGGCTGTGGGGGCGATTCAGAAGCCGTTTGATCCGGTGGCGCTTCCGGATCAGCTGCGGGCAATGGCGGCTAACGCGACCGGTTAATCAAGTCCAGCCACGCGTCGCAGCTCTTCGGTAAGCATATCGGTCGCGGACAGAATTTCATAAAAACGTTTCTCGTCAGGACGTTGTTTGCGCGCTTCGTCGACCAACACTTCGGCCTCTTCCGCGCGGCTGCCAAGGGCCGCCATGCCATAAGTCGCGGAAATGCCTGCCAGTTTATGGGTGGCAATGAAGAGGTTTTCATAGACCTTCTTGCTTGGCCCTTTTTCCATCAGCGTGGACACCATGTCCTCGATTTCCGCCTCTCTCTCGGGAAGCGTAGCAAGGAAATGCGCGCGAAGTTTTGCAAATTTGTCTTGATGTTCTTGAGGAAACACTGTCGTCGGTCTCTTGATTATTAGTCGTCGGATACATCCGGCGCGGGGGGGAAAACGATGTAGAAACGGGTGCCTTCGCCAGGCGTGCTTTCAAAGTCGATGTCGGCGTCGTGGTCGTCTACGATTTGGCGCACAATTGATAGCCCAAGTCCCGTACCGTCAAAGTCGCGTCGGTCGGAGTTGTCCACCTGCTGAAATTTTTCGAACACTTTTTCATGTGCGTCTTCGGGGATACCGATGCCATAGTCACGGACTTCGAGCATTGGGCGGTCGCCGTAGAGGCCGGCAGTGAGTTCAATGTACGACCCCGCATAAGAGAACTTCACGGCATTGGACAATAGATTGTCCAGAACCTGCATCATACGCTCGTGATCAGCCCGTATGGTGATCGGGTGCTTGGGGCGACTGACGCGGATAACGGTTTCAAACTGATCTGCATAGGGCGTGACGGATTGCGCGGCCTCCTCGATCAGTTCGCCCAAATCAATTGAAGCAAAGATGTAGGTCATCTTATGCGCTTCCATCTTTTGGATATCGAGAAGGTCGTTGATCAACTTCGACAGGCGTTGGCTGTTTTTGTGCGCGATGTCGAGCATACGGGCGGCGCTGTCCGGGTTCTTTGACAGATCGGTGTCGCGCAACAGCGTGAGCGAGCCATTGATGGATGTCAGTGGCGTACGCAATTCATGGCTCACCACGGATACAAACTGCGACTTCACCTCGTAGCTCTCTTGAGCGCGGTCTCGCTCGGCACGCAACTCGTCGAGTTGGTCCAGACCCTTTTGATAGAGTCTCAGGAAGATGACGGAACATTCCAATACGAAGTAGAGAACGAACAGCGAAGTCGCGAAGTGCAGCCACGCAGTTGATTGATACGATGTGTGTTCCGTCCAGATGTCGGCACCCGGGATATAGATAAACAACATGCCGTAGATGACGAGACGAACAGCCAGAACTTGAGGCAGCTGGTGGTTATTCACAGCTGCAAAAAGGCCAGCGGCAAACAAAAAGAAGAGCGATGCAAAGTGCTCGGTCGGGCCTTCGAGTTTGGCGATAAGATAGGTGAATGTTGCTACTGCAAACGTCGACAACGTGTTGGAAAAGAACAACCACTTCAGCAGCGCGATACTGTGACGGAAAGAATGGTCTTTGCGGTTGATAACGCGCAGCGAAATGAAGCTGTCGAACAGGTCGGTGACCTGGCAGAGGAAGTAGCAAAGGACTGCAATCGGGATGGAATAGTAGAAGCCACACAAAATGGCTGCGCCCGCGTAGATGCCTTGACGTTGCCAGAACAGTGCAAGGCCGCCGCTGGCAAAATCATGCATTTGCTTCTTGAGGCGACGGGCTTCTTCGACGGTAATCTTTTGGGACGGGAAGAGCGTGCGCAAACGGCGGCGCCATCGAAATGCGACCGTTTGAATCCAGTTCGGAGTCTTTATGATGCCTTGCAACATTGCGTTTTCCCACGATTTGGATCCCGACTGGGAATCCTGCCTAATGATTGGTTAACGGGGAAATGTGGCCGCAGAATGGACTGACTGGGCCAAGATTTGGCCGGTTGCCAATCAGTTGGGCAGACCAGCGGTTCGCATCTGAAACACCTGACCGCCGTGCGACAGTTCCGGCATTTTGGCCGATCGCTGCTGGAAACTGCGCATTTCGAAGGTCGTGTCGACATGGCGATTGCCGTGGGGCACATAGCCCGACTGCACAAAGGCACCATGAGCTTCGATGACATCTCCCAAAGCTACGGTTTTTTGAAAGCGCTTTATCAGATCCGGATTACAGATCGTGAAGCTGACGCGGTTCGGGTATTTGAAGCCAGGAGCCTTTTCCCGGGTCGCACATTCGGGAGAGAGATCCACCAGAAGCTTGGGTTCTGTGGCGTTCAACAGCAGCGTTCCGGCAACTTCGCCTTTGACGTGGAAGTTCATAAAGTAGGGCTGCATCGTCAATCTCTCTGCCTGCGTTACATCTCGCGGTCAGCTGCCGCTACGTTACATAGCTGCATTCACAAAACGGCGAATTCGTGTTCGTCTCTGGAAATAATTGCGAAAAATCAAAAAAGCCTTTCCGTTACAAAAAATTCTTTTTTAATCAAAGGCCTGCGAGGCGTCAGTAAAATATGGGCAATGACTTGAGTCCAATGCGCAATTTTCAACCGAAGCATGAGCAAATACCCGCACATGACTGAAAGTTAGTGATTTTTTTATTGGAAAGTTCGGAAAATTATGTCTCAATTGAGGCGAGAGGCCGAGCACTTGCACCGCTTCGGACGCAGAACGCGTTGGTTTAATTTGTGATCGCGGTCACCCTTTGAGGGCGAGACGTGACGCAGGCGTGTGCACCGTAGGGGATGGGGTTTGCAATGCTTGGATTGCTCGTTGTGCGGTGCGTAGTGTTTTGGTTTGTTAACGCGTTCCGGGTCCCCAAGTGTTCAAACGCGGTCCGGTGTTTGTGAGTTTCTCTTATATGCGACTAAGACCGGAGACGAGGCGCAATGCTTGCGACCACACTATCGTTTGAGAACATGCATCAGCATGGCGAACTGATGGTCAACCTTCTGAAGGCGCGAAAGCAGTCTTTCATCGTGCAGAATAACTGGGACCTGCCCGAAGCAGAGGGCATGGAATATGACCAATACGACACCCCGGCCAGTCGTTGGATTGCCGTGCATGAGGATGACAAGATTCTCGCCGGAATCCGTCTGACGCCCACCACGGCGAAGTGCGGCATGTACACGTATATGATCCGCGACGCGCAGAAAGGCATGTTGGAGTCAATTCCGTCAGATTTGTTGGATTTCGAAGCTCCTGTTGATCCTGATGTTTGGGAGTCAAGCCGCGTATTTGTCTCCCACCTCGTACCTGCGGAACAGCGGACCAGAGTTCAGGCGCAACTGATGATGCAGTTGATCGAAACGGCGCGAGCGCTTGAGGCGAAGCAGGTACTGGGACTGGTACCGGCAGTTTGGTCCCGCTGGATCGGGCGACTGGGACTCGTCGCTGTGCCGGCTGGTCCAGTCATGACCATTGACGGTGCTCGCGTTCAGGTCGCCAGCATGGATCTCAATTCTTTCCGCCACTAAAATCGCATGAGCTCGAAACAAAAAACCGGCCTTGGGGCCGGTTTTTGGTTTTATCCGTAGGCCGTTGCAGGACCTTCACTCGATTTATCTTCCCGAAGTGCGTCCTGCAGCAAAACCTCGTACGCTCTTCGCTCCATTTCCGTTTGAAAGCCAGTGCGCGGCGCCATGCGTACCGATTTGCGCAAGAGTGCCAGCACTTCCTTTTGGCTCTTTGCACGGGTTTCTGCGCTTGCAGACGCTTTTTGTAGGCTGAAGAGCGCCCCAGCGCGCGTCAAAGAGCGAAGGCTAAAGGCTTCGCCAACGCACACTTTGGTGGGTGTCTCGATTTCGCGCAGGGCTGGGCAGTACTCGAGCCGTGTGTTCAGGTCGAGTTCGTACTTCTGGTGAGAGAACCCATTATTGCGGGGCAACAGGCACAGGAATACGCCGTTTCCTCGATAGGCGGCCATCGCGCCGTTGTCTGCCAAGACGGAGACGATCTCGCTGGAGATCTCCGTCAGCATTTGGCGAAACGCGATCGGGTCGGACTTGTTGAAGATTTTTTCAACTCCGGCAATCTTCACGGCAAAAACGGAGCTGCGCAGCAACTTGGACCGTGACAGCTGCATGATGTAGTTTTCAAAAGCGACATAGCCAACGACCTGCGTGACGCCGATGACTTCAACCGGTTCGTTCAGGCTGTGGGATGTATTCTGGATGAGATCCCGCTTGAGCGCGGTCATTTCGGAGGCGCTGGCACTCACCCGCTGTTGTTCTCCGACAAGCTTGTCCGCGACGCTGATACGGCTGAACAATTCGAGGAAATCAAACGGCTTTGTGATGTAGTCCGTCGCGCCGGCCGCAAATGCTCCGTCGATGTAGCGCTTCTGCGACATCGCTGTGAGCATGATGATTGGTGTGCGAGCGTAACCTTTTGTTTTGCGGATTTTTTCCGCCAGCGTGATGCCGTCCATGACCGGCATCTGAATATCGAGCAGGAAGCAGTCAAACGGTGTTGACTGTCGCGCGATCGCGCGAATGGCTTCTGGGCCTGACGGCACCGTAACCAGCTCGTGGTTGGTTTTGGCTGTCACTGCTTCGGTGAGCAGTGCGCAGATGTTCTCGTCGTCGTCGACGGCCAAAATCTTCATTCTTAGCCCCTTCTTGGGTCCAAAATTTCCAAGTCTTACCCAAACCGTTTCATACGCAGGTGCTGACGCAAGTGAGTCAGCCTTCGTACAAAAAGTGCAGGGGGATTGCGTCGAGAAATGGGCGAAAGCTGGACCAATTGGTTTTTTTGAACATTTGTCAAAAAACCTTCGGAAAGTGACGCGAAATGGCGTCAAATTGCGACGATAAGGCTTAGATGAGGGCGAAAGTGTGTGGCATTTTTGCAAATATTTCCTGCTGACCCGATGGTTGTCGAACTATTGGCAGCCTGGTCGATCGCCTCAATTTCGGCAGGAGGCTGATAGGATCAACAGCTTAATTTGCTGACTTACGCAGCACATAGATGTCCATGATCCAACCAGATTCGGCCCGCGCCATAGCTCTTGTGCTGACAATGTCCTCGCCGACCTCGGACAAAAGCCCCTCTATTAAGACCTGTTGCGGCATGCCCACATAAGCGCCCCACCAGATTGAAACACCCGAAGGGTCTAGGTGTTGAAAGGAACATTCTCCATCCAGCATCACAGCAACAGTATCTACGCCCTCGGGCCAACCGTCTTCTCGGAGTTTCCGGCCGGTTGTTATGAGAACCGGTGCGCCGAGTGTATTGAGTGGGATGGTATGTGCCGCGGTTAGCATCTGCAGCGAAGTAATGCCTGGTACTACGTTTACGTTCAGAGCCATCCCGCGGGCGATCAATCGGTCAGCTATCCGCAGCGTGCTGTCATAAAGCGACGGGTCGCCCCACACCATCAGAGCCACACTACCCTCCTTGGAGACATGGCTGGAGATGAGCTTTTGCCAAATGGCTGCCAGTGCGTCGTGCCAGGTGTTTACACCATCGAGATATTTCGGTGTGTTGGCGTCCCGCACCGGATAGTCAAATTCTACGATCTTTGGCGAGCCATTCAGGATGTTCTCGGCAATCATGAGCCGCAGGTCCGCAAGATCGCTTTTTTCCGCACCTTTGCGCGGCAGAAGGATCACTTCGGCGCTTTCCAAAATGCGAATGGCTTCGCGGGTCAAGTGATCCGGATTTCCAGATCCGATGCCGACGAGTGACAGAGTAATCATGGGCTCTCTGCCAATTCGCCGAACAAAATAATTCCCGGAGCCGAGGAAATGTCGTCCGCCAGCTGGCTGGCCAAGTTTTCCATCGTTGTGCGTTTCAGGGTTTGATTTGGGTGGCTCACATTTTCCGCGAGTAGTGCAGGACAATCGCGGCGCAATCCAGCTGCAAAAAGTTTTTCGGCGAGTTCAGGGAACGTGCGTTTTGGCATAAAAAGAACGGTGGTTGCGCCGGGGTCCGTTAACGATTGAAGGTGAAGGTCGCCCGGGAGTGCTCCGGCAACATCGTGACCTGTTACGAATTGCACACGTCGCGCCACCAAACGCCGGGTGAGGGGGATACGGGCGGCAGCGGCCGCAGCGCTGGCCGATGTTACGCCTGGTATGATTTCAAAATCGATGCCGGCTTCCTGCAGAGCGGTTATTTCTTCTTCAAGGCGTCCGAAAATGCCACTGTCGCCAGATTTGAGGCGTACAACATGGGCGCCCTCTTTGGCGTAGTCCACTAACAGCTGACTAACGTGATGTTGCTTGGGTGACGGCCGCCCCGCGCGTTTTCCGACGCCGACGAGATCCGCATTTTTGTTAGCGTGCTCAAGGATTGCACCCGCAGAAAGGTCGTCAAAGAGGACAGCCTCGGCTTTTTGCAATCGGTCAACGGCCTTTAGCGTCAGGAGCTCAGGGTCGCCGGGGCCGGAGCCCACGAAGCTGACAAAGCCGGTCATTTGTCTTGTCCTTTTGAAGCTTCAGCAATGAGGTGAAAGAACGTGCCCGTCACATTGCCCTTAATCGATCCGGTTTCAGGCACCGCATTTCCGTCTGCGTCCCCTACCTGCGCCAAAGGCGCGTCTGGTTCTTCCAGAATGGTCGTGTAGTGAAATTCGTGGCCGCGCAAACGTGAGCCCGCCTCGAAGCCCAACATGGGTGCCAATAGGGTGGCCTGCCGGTAGCCCAAGTGGAATTTTCGTTTTTCATAAGACGTCACAAGGCCAAGAAGTCCGGCCATTTCGTGCGCATGGCCGTCCTTGTCGATCAACGTTTTGCCGAGCGCCATGTACCCGCCACACTCGCCATGAACAGGTTTGCTAGCAGCATGCTGGCGCAACCCAGAGAGATAGTTTGTATTCCCTGCAAGCGTTCCCGCGTGCAGTTCAGGATATCCACCGGGAAGCCAGACCAGATCTGCATCCGGAGCAGGGGGCTCGTCCGCGAGAGGCGAAAAAGGTAGCACTTCGGCCCCAGCATTGCGCCACCCTGTCAATAGGTGAGGATAGGTGAAACTGAAGGCAGCGTCGCGTGCGAGCGCAATTCTTTGCGCTGGCGGTTTCGGCAAAGATCCGGTTTTGGGCGCACCTGCCTTGGCTGCAGATTTGATCGCCTGCAGGTCAACATGCTTCCGCAAAAAATCCGCGTAGCCTTTGATTGCTTCTTCCAAGTCGGGGTGTTCCACGGCCTGTATGAGGCCGAGGTGGCGTTCGGGTAGCGTCAGGTCGCCTCGTCTCGGAAGTACGCCAAGGACATTGATGCCGGCCTGATCCATCCCCAAGCGCGCCAGGCGTTCGTGACGCGGTGAGGCGCACCGGTTGAGAATGACACCCGCAAATGGAAGATCAGGATTGTAAGATTTAAAGCCGAGCGCTGTTGCGGCTGCAGATTGAGCCTGACCACCTACGTCGATTACCAGAACAACTGGCCAGCCCATCATCAATGCAGTCTCCGCAGAGCTGCCAAATCCGTTCTCTCCTCTTGTTGCCACGCCGTCAAACAGGCCCATAGACCCCTCTGCCACAACGATTTCCGCACCCTCGGACTGTACCGCAATACCGCCGGCGAGGTCCGGTGGCATCGCCCATGTGTCAAGATTATAAGCGGCTCGCCGCGCGGCCGCGTGATGGAACGCGGGATCGATGTAGTCAGGGCCGGACTTGAAGGGCTGAACCTTGAGGCCGTCTTCGGACAGAGCTCTGAGCAGGCCGAGCATCACGGTGGTTTTGCCGGTACCGGAAGACGGTGCAGAAATGAGTATGCCGGGAGGAGGGGTCACTTAATCATCTCCGTGTTGCCAGCTTGACCAAGGGCTTTCGGCGCTTTGCGGTCGGTATCGGCGATCGTATTCGGTTGCGTAGAGGCAGCTGTCATCGAACCCTTCGCCCGCGAGAGCTGGACCAACAAGTATTAGAGCTGTGCGTGTGATGTTTTCGGTAACATCGGCCTTGAGAGAGCCGAGTGATGTTCGAATGATCTGTTGGTCAGGCCAACTCGCTCGGTAAACCACTGCCACAGGGCAGTCTTTGCCGTAGGCCGGTGTCAGATCGCCGATAACCTGATCAAGGTTTCCAATCGAAAGATGGATTGCGAGTGTTGCGCCCGTCGCCGCAAAATTGGCAAGAGTCTCGCCTTGCGGCATGGTCGAAGCGCGGCCAGGGGTGCGGGTCAGAACCACCGATTGCGCAAGTCCGGGTAATGTCAGTTCGGTTTGTAGGGCCGCAGCGGCGGCTGCAAAGCTGGGAACGCCGGGCGTAACGGACACGGGAATTCCTTCCACCCTAAGGCGTCGAAGTTGCTCTCCCATTGCCGACCAAACAGACAGGTCCCCCGAATGAAGGCGGGCAACGTCTTGCCCGGCTTCGTGAGCCGTCTTGCACTCGGCGACAATCGCATCAAGATCCAGTGGAGCGGTGTTGATAATGCGAGCGTTTTCTGGGCAGTGGGACAGGATTTCGTCGGGCACTAGAGAGCCGGCATAGAGACAAACCGGGCAAGCTGCGATCAGGTCACGACCACGCAAGGTCAGCAGGTCGGCAGCACCTGGGCCGGCACCGATAAAGTGGACGGTCATTTGAGAGCTCCGTATGCAATGGCGCACGTGGCAAGGCGATCGCCAGATACAACACGCTCTTTCTTCAACTCGGCACCTGTACCTGCCGCGATCAACGCGCATGCCTCTGCCACAGAGCCTGTGCCGCGCTTCTCTATTACTTTCGCCGATTGCGTTGTTGTTTTAACGGAAGCCATAATTTCTGCCGGAATTTCGATAACAGGAACAGAGAGTTCGGCCGCCAACTTTTGAATCGCTGTCGATTGGGCTTTGTCGCTAGCAGTTGCCAACGCCGCGACATCAACTTCGCCGGTGATAGCAAGCGCATCTCGCAAACTTTCCGTGGTGGCGGCGGCACGAAATCCGAACCCTGCAACGATCATTTTGTGACACTCCATTGGACAATGGGATAACTGGATTTCCAGCCGCGTTTGCGGCCTAAGGGGTTGGCATGAGCTAACTCGACGCGCAAGAGGTCACCGCCCTTTTGTTCATGCCACGTGGCAAGTAGCACTTCTGCCTCGAGTGTCACGGCATTGGCAACGACGCGTGTGCCCTCGGGCAAGTTCTCCCACAAGTAGGTCAGCATTTCGTCTGAAATACCCCCACCCACAAAGACGGCGTCGGGTAACGGGAGATCGGATAAGGCGTCGGGAGCTGCCCCAACAACGACGTTCAGACGAGCTGCGCCAAGATTTGCCGCATTTTGTGCAATGCGCGCTGCGCGTGTTTTGTCGTTTTCGATGATTGTGGCTTGGCAGGATGGATGCGCCAGCAGCCATTCGATCGCAATCGAACCGGAGCCGCCACCGATGTCCCAGAGGTGCTCGCCGGTTTGTGGCGCCAACGCTGACAAACTCAGCGCGCGCACCGGGCGTTTTGTAATCTGCCCGTCGTTCTCAAAGAGATGGTCGGGGCGTCCGTTTGCCAGCGGTATTGTCGATCCGCCAAAGAATTCCAGCGCGACCGAAACCGGATGCTGGATGTCCACAGGTTGGGACTCATCGGCGCGGGTTTGCCGGATGCGTTCGCGCGGGCCACCTAGCGCTTCGAGAATGTGCAGTGTGCTTCGGCCAAAGCCCACCGAGGAAAGCCAATTGGCGAGATTGGAAACGGCACCACCGTCGCGAACGGTGATGATAGCGCGCTGGCCTTCGCTCAAATGGGGGCGCAGATCGGAAAATGGTGCCGCGTGCAACCCCATGGTCAAGGTGCTTTCTAGTGGCCATCCCAAGGCTGCCGCCGCAAGAGACATCGTCGAAGGAGCCGGCAGCGTCCGCCATTCGGATGGGGACAAATGCTGCGCAATAATTGCACCCGCGCCGTGCCAAAATGGATCGCCAGAGGCAAGGACTACGGCCTTGCGCCCTCTGAGGTCCAGCAGCAGAGGAATTCCGTTAGCGAACGGGACAGGCCATTCTATGGTCTCGGCAGAAAGGTCAGACAGCAAAGTGAGATGACGGGACGCACCCATAACCACCTCCGCGTCGGCGAGCGCTTTGCGACTTGCAGGCGCGAGGCCATCCGGTCCATCTTCGTTTAAACCGACGATAGTCAGCCACGGATCAGCAGACATGACAACCAAACTCCTTATCCTTGGCGGAACCACCGAGGCGAGCCAGTTGGCCTCGTTTGTGGCCCAGAGTGGAGTGGACGCCGTGTTTTCCTATGCTGGCCGCGTTGCAACTCCCAAGGCCCAGCCTTTGCCAACGCGGATTGGCGGGTTCGGAGGGATCGATGGCCTTGTTGGATACCTGCGCGCCCACAATATCACGCATGTTGTCGATGCCACGCATCCCTTTGCTACTCAAATGAGTTGGAACGCGTTTCATGCATGTCAAAGTGCGGGAGTGCAGTTGATCGCTTTGTCGCGCCCAGCGTGGAAAGCCAGGAAAAAAGATCTTTGGACGCACGTCCCGGACATTGGCGGCGCGGTCGATGCTTTGCAGGGAGAGGCCAGACGGGTTTTGCTCGCGCTTGGCAAACAAAACGTACCTGCCTTTGCCGATCAGGCCCAACATCACTACATTCTGCGGCTTGTCGACGAGCCAGAGGCGCCTCCGCCGCTGCCACATCATACTATCGTTGTAAGCCGAGGGCCGTTTACCTTGGCCGGTGACCTCGCAATGATGAAAGAACTTTGCGTGGACGTTGTTGTTTGCAAAAACAGCGGTGGAATCGGCGCCGAGGCCAAGCTTGTTGCGGCCAGAAAGCTGGGACTGCCCGTGATCATGATCGATAGGGCTGAATTGCCACCTCGCCGCGAGGTTTCGACGGTTGAAGCGGTTCTGGATTGGGTCACGAACTAAACGATAGCCCTTCATTGTTCCACCCACCGAGGCGTATAGACCATCGGCGCTCCCTCACGCTCTATGATGCGGGTCTGGCTCGACCCAAGCAGCACGACAGTGCGCATATCGGCCATATCCGGCGTGGTTTCCTGCAAGGGAACGATACGAACGGACTGGTCAGGCCGCGATACATTGCGCGCAAAAATCATTGGGCGGTTGTCGCCGCAGGCAGTTTTGAGAGTTTCCAGAGCCTTTTCAAAGCCTTCGGGGCGGGATTTCGAGCGTGGGTTGTAGAATGCCATCGCAAAATCCGCTTCCGCGGCAAGACGAAGGCGCGTCTCGATCAAATCCCAAGGTTTCAGGTTGTCGCTCAGATTTATGGCGCAAAAGTCGTGCCCGAGAGGAGCGCCGCAGGCCGCTGATGCCGCCAGCATGGCTGTGATGCCGGGCAGCACGCGAACATCAAGATTGCGCCATTCAGGGTCCCCATGTTCGATGGCCTCGTAGACTGCAGCGGCCATGGCGAATACACCGGGGTCGCCTGATGACACGACAACGACACGTTTGCCTTCGGAAGCCATTTTAAGGGCGTGGACCGAGCGGTCGATTTCCACACGGTTGTCTGAAGGATGCAAGGTCAGGTTCTGGTTTTGCGCGACCCGTTCCACGTAGGGAATGTAGCCTACAGCATCTGTGGCTTCGCGAATGGCGGCCTGTACTTGGGGCGTCACAAGGTCTTCATCACCCGGGCCAATGCCGACGATCTGCACCCAGCCGGTCACGGGCGTCGTCCTTGTCCGTGCACGACGATGATCGAAAAGTACGGAGTTACGTCCTCGGTCATCTCGCTGAGTTTGATGACGTTCTGTTTCGGCATGGTGGCGTACTGTACAATCCATGCGTCATCAAAGCGACCGGCAGCTTTTAGAGCGCGCACGACCTTTTCGAAGTTTGTGCCAATTTTCATAACCACCAGCGCATCGGTTTCGGCAATGTGGTGGGTGAGTTTGGTCTCATCGAGGGTCGCCATAAGAACTGTGAGGACGTCATCGCCCCAAGTGATTGGCGTTTCTGTGGCTGTCCAAGCGCCGGACATGCCCGTGATGGCCGGAACAACTTCGACAGGAACAACGTCGCGCAAGCGTGCATAAAGGTGCATGAAGGATCCGTAAAAGAATGGATCACCTTCGCAAAGGACAACCACGTCGTCGCCGGACTTTGCAAGACCAATGAGGTGCTGTGTTACCTCCTCGTAGAATGTCGACAAGGCTTGGTTGTAGCGTGGATCAGATAGTGGAATTTCTGTTGTGACCGGGTATTCCATCGGAAACTCGATCACCGTGTCGGGCAGTATGCCCTCCACAATCTGGCGGGCCTGCCCTTTGCGTCCGGCTTTGCGGAAAAACGCCACGTGTTTTGCACTCTTCAAAAGGCGATGGGCGCGAACACTCATCAAGTCGGGATCGCCTGGTCCGAGCCCGACACCGTGGATTGTTCCAGTCGTACTCATTCCTTTCGGCTCGCGATGGCGTTGATTGCAGCAACGGTCATTGCAGAACCACCGAGCCGGCCCTCCACAATCATGCAGGGTACAGGCTGGTCGGCCCAAAGGGCGTCCTTGCTTTCCATGGCTCCAACAAATCCCACCGGACAACCGATTATCGCCGCCGGCCGCGGGCAGTCGGGGTCTTCCAGCATGTTCAGGAGGTGAAACAGTGCTGTCGGCGCGTTGCCGATGGCGACGATGGCGCCGCCAAGTCTATCGCGCCAATGCTCCAGAGCGGCCGCGGAGCGTGTGTTGCCAATTTTCGCGGCGAGTTCGTAGATTCCGTCGGCGTGAAGGGTGCAGATCACTTCGTTATCCGCGGGCAGGCGAGGGCGGGTGACGCCTTCGCTGACCATGCGGGCGTCGCAAAAGATCGGAGCGCCATTCTCCATCGCGGTACGTGATGCAGCCACCATGCCAGGCGTGAATTTAACGTGATTTTCCAAGCCGACCATACCGGCAGCATGAATCATGCGCACCACAACTTGTTCCTCGTCACTGTCAAACCGATCCAAGTCCGCTTCGCGCCGGATGGTGGCAAAGCTTTCGTCGTAGATCGCCTGACCGTTTTTTTCGTATTCGTATGGCATCAAAGCTCTCCCAAAGCGTCGATGAGGGTGTCAGGCGCTAGGCCGGTTCGGGTGGGGTGATCCCATGGGGTGCCGTTCTGGACAAGGTCAAACCTGCCGTCACGTCCAACAAGAGTGGTTGCGCAAACCCTCGGACGCGCGCAGCCCTTGGCGCAGCCCGAGACATGCAGTGCAGTGGTTTTGTGTCGTGCAAGCTGTCTCGCCACAGATCTGGTTTCGACGCTTGCTGAAGTGCAAAAAGGGGTACCGGGACATGCATCAATTGTCAGGAGCGGATCGTCTGCGTCACAGATGAACTCTGACGTCTGGGTTACGTCGGTGCCTTCGAGTAAAAACATGCGCCATGGCGTAACGCGCATCGCTGTGGCTCTTGTTGCCTCGGAAAGATGCATCAACGATTTTGCGGAAATCTGACCAAAGGCGACACCAAAAACAGCTCCAAGTTCTGATGGGCCGGGGACAATTGGCGAAGCATTCGATGCCGGAAGTACCGCTTGCCATTCCGCCGGCATTTGCGTGAGCGAAACATGGCGCGCCATACGGCGATTTTCAGATCCACCCGTCGCCACGAACCATTCGGCCATTTCCAACGTGCTGTCCACGGCAGAATCTACAGTAACCAGACGTCCTCTTGAGGCCCCGTCAGCTCGGAGCATCAATGACCCGTCGGCGGTGCGTTCAATTCGGAAGTCAGCGGAGCTGCGGGCGAATACTGGCGACGGACCTGTGTCGATTGCAAAGCCCATTTTGGCTGGCAGTTCCGGAAACTCAGCCAGGCGTTGCATCAAGTCCAGAGCAATTCTGTGCGCGGCATCGTTTACGCGCCACATCGGTGGAATCAGAAAATTTCTACGGGCTTCCAGATCCGGTTCGTCGGGCAAAAGGCCCAGATCGTCGAGACGTTGCAGGACGCGTTCGTGGTCGGTTTCTGTCACGCCACGGATTTGAAGGTTTGCCCGACTGGTCAGGTCGATCAAACCCGAGCCGAGCTCCAGAGCGATCTCACAAAGTCCAAAGACTTGCTGTTGGCTCAGGCGCGCCATCACGGGGCGGACGCGAACGACCAAACCGTCGCCGGACATCATTGGCGTGAAGGCGCCCGGGCACCAGCCTTTGGCAAGGGAACGGTCTGGTTCCGATGTCATGACGCATTCTCCAAATCAGCAAGAATGGAGTTCCGGCGTGTGATCCAAAGACCTGCTTCATGCAAGGCGGCGAAACGGTCTCGCATTGCAGCGAGGGCCCGAGGGTTCTCACGTTCTAGGAACGCGACGATCTCGGCACTGCCGAGAGTCGCATCATGGTAGGCGTCAAAAAGCTGGGGCGGAACCGCTCCTGCAAGATTTGCAAATGCCGCCATGTGATCGAGGGTGGCAGCAATTTCCGCGCCACCCCGGAAGCGGTGACGCATCATGCCGGCCAACCATTCCGGATTAGTTGCTCTGGCGTGCACAACTCGCGCGATTTCTTCGGTCAGGCTGCGAGCTCGTGGATTTGCGGGGTTGGTGTTGTCCACATGATAAAGGTTAGCGCTTCCACCGGTGATCGCCTGCGCGGCGGCAAAGCCTGCCTCGTGGGCAGCGTAGTCACTGGCGATCAATACGTCGGTCTCCGGTAAGTCCTGCAGATGCACAAAGCTGTCGGCTGCTCCTACCAAAGCTCGAATACCTTCAGCATCCTTAGTGATTTCGCCGGTGTCCAACGCGTAGGAGGAGGCATCCAGCCAAGCTTCGCCAGCTGCCTTGCGACCCTCTTCGGAGTAGTTCTCGATCTCGTGCCCTATGCCTAGGCCATAGCTGCCTGGCGCGGGGCCATAAACGCGTGGGGCCGTGACGCGGCCAGCGAACGGGTTCCAGTCGGTGGCTTCATCGCGTTCGGCCAAGGCTTTGACCGCTTGTCCGAAGAGTGTGGAAAGCGTGGGGAATACATCGCGGAACAATCCGGACACGCGCAAAGTCACGTCAATTCGGGGACGCTCCATAAGCGCGATTGGCAATATTTCCACCCCTGACACGCGCTCAGAGCCTTGGTCCCACACGGGTTTGGCGCCCAAAAGGTGCAAGGCCATCGCAAACTCTTCGCCGGCTGTTCGCATCGTGGCAGAACCCCAAAGATCTACGATGAGGTTTTTGGGATAGTCACCTTCTTCCTGAAGATGGCGACGGACGAGTTCCTCGGCGAGTTTCACGCCTTGGGCATATGCCGAGCGGGACGGGACCGATCTTGGGTCAGTTGTGTAAAGGTTGCGACCAGTGGGCAGAACGTCCTGCCGACCACGATAGGGCGAGCCTGAAGGACCGGCTTCAATGCGTTTACCGCTCAATGCGCGCAGCAGCGCGTGACGTTCGGCGCTGGCTGAAGGTACAGCATCAAAACCACCAGGGTGTTCCGGGGCACGTCCGAAAATATGCAGGCCATCGCCGAACTGGCTTTCTTTGATGTCGCAAACAAACGTGTCAATCCGAGTGATTGCCTCTGCCAGAGAAGTGGCGTCGTCCAATCCCAACTCAGCTTGAAGGCCGAGCGCTTCAGCTTCCTCGCGAATGTCGGCTTGCAATCGATCTCGGCGCTTCGGATCAAGTCCGTCTGCATTGGAAAACTCGTCGAGCAAAGTTTCCAGGCGCGCGAACCTTTCCGGTGTCGCAGACGTTTTTAACGGCGGCGGAACATGCCCCAAAGTGAGCGCGTTAATGCGCCGTTTGGCCTGAGCGGCCTCTCCGGGGTCGTTGACGATGAAGGGGTATATTACAGGAAGGTCGCCAATCAGCGCTTCTGGCCAACACTCGCCCGACAGTGCGACGGACTTTCCCGGAAGCCATTCAAGGGTTCCATGGGCGCCGATGTGAACCAGAGCATCGATTTCAAGTTCCTGCCGTATCCAGAGGTAGAAGGCTACATAGCTGTGGCGGGGGACGCGTGAGAGGTCGTGGTATTCGTCCTCGCGCAGTTGATCAGATCCGCGCTCTGGTTGAAGTGCAATCAAGGCATTTCCGCTCTGAACCGCGTGAAAATGGAACGCTCCCGCGGAAAAACGTGGGTCATTTTCTGGTGCCCCCCACGCGCTCTCAAGAGCCTTCGCTAGGGAGGGCGGTAACACTTCCAGTGCCTTTTGATAGTCTGTCAAAGACCAAGCAAGGGTTTCTTCAAGCAGGCGATTTTCGAGGTTTGCAGACTTTTCTGGATCAAGCTGAAATCCGGCTTGCGACAGGTCTTCAAGAATAGCGTCTACGCTCGCTAGCGGATCGAGACCAACCGCATGGGCCATATTCCAGTCTTTGCCCGGGTACGTGCTCAGAACACACGCGATCTGTTTGTCCTCGTTTTCCTGTTTTCCGAGCCGCACCCAGCGCTCGACCTTGCTTACGATGGCCGAAACGCGATCAGGGACGGCGCGATGGGCAAAGCGTGAATATTCTAGCGCTGCGTCTTTTTTACCTGGCTCCTTGAATGAGCTGACACCGGCAAACAGGCGGCCGTCTACTTCAGGCAGAACCACGTGCATTGCAAGATCCGCTGGAGCAAGACCGCGTTCGGCTTCTGCCCATGCTTTTTTCCGCGACGTCGAGAGGGCAACCTGAAAAACCGGAGCATCCGTTGCATCCAGCGGGGATGTCCCATCATCCCCCTTGCCGGAAAAGGAAGTAGCGTTCACGATTGCCACTGGTGAGAGCGCGCTAAGGGTTTGGGCAAGCCATTGCGCTGATTCAGGTACCTTCAGAGAGGGCGCAAACAGCCCCACAACGTCAAAGCCACGCGCCTTGAACTCTGCAAACATTGCTTCGATCGGGGCAGTGTCCGCAGCGCTTACGTATGCTCTGTAAAAGGTTATGGCGACCAGCGGTTTGTTTGGGCTCCGATCCGCGAGTGGATCGGTGAGCCCGTTCTCAGGTGTCCAGCCACCATGGTTGGGCAAAGCCTTGGAACCTGGCACGGGACGTGCATAGAGCCCTGCCGCGAGCGCCAATTGCGCCAATGCGGCCTGCGCGGCAATCGCGCCGCCGGTGTCACAAAGGTGCGTCAGGCGGTGAAGCGTCGAGGCGGGTAGGGTGGAGACTTCGTCCAACCGCTCATCAGGCCGACCGTCCGCTGGCAACACTGCCAGCGCGATGCCTTTTTTCTCGCACAAAGCCTGCACCTGCTGAATGCCGTACTGCCAATACGAAATTCCACCGATCAGGCGGATCAGGATAGCTTTGGCGCCTGACAGCGTTTGTTCAACATAAGTGTCGACTGACAGAGGATGTTTCAGCGCCGTCAGATTTGCCAGCCTGAGGGTGGGAAGATCTCCTTTCGCCCGGTGCCAGCCTGCCGCGAAAGCACCAAGGTCACTGTCAGAAAAGGACAGCACCACCAAATCGGCCGGGGACTGGCCCAGGTCAATCGGGGTTTCAGCCTCGTCAAGGCCATGGCTTTCGCGAAAGACGACGTGCATGGTAGCTTAGTCTAGCAGAGCGGCGCGGATCGCATCGACATTTACGTCATCATGTTCGGCAATCACGACCATCCGCCCCTGTCGGCCTTCTTCGGGCTTCCACGGGCGGTCGAATTGATGACGCACGCGCGCACCAACCGCCTGAACCAGAAGACGCATCGGTTTGCCTTCAACCGCTGCATAGCCTTTGACTCGCAGTATGTTGAGATCTTTGGCCATTTTCTCGATTTTTGCAGCAAATGCTCCCGGATCGGATTGCTCTGGAACCTCGATTACAACACTTTCAAAGTCGTCGTGCTCGTGATCGTGATGGCCATCATGGTGAGAGGGGCGGGCATCCATGTCGTCCTCTGCCGCCGCCTCCAGCCCCAGAACCACGCGTGGATCAACATCCCCTTCGGCTACCTCAACCACTGGCAGCGGACGCGGAGCTTCGGACAGAACGATTTCCTTGGCCTTCGCGACTCCTTCCGGACCCGCAAGGTCCGGTTTTGTAAGCAAAACGATGTCTGCGCAGCTGATCTGGTCCTCGAAGACCTCTGACAAAGGCGTTTCGTGATCCAGGCCTTCGTCGGCTTCGCGCTGGGCGTCGACTGCAGCCACATTTGGTGCGAAGCGGCCGTCGGCAACCGCCTCGGCATCGGCCAATGCGATAACGCCATCAACCGTGATCTTGGAGCGAATGTCTGGCCAGTCAAACGCCTTGAGCAAAGGTTTTGGCAATGCGAGGCCGGACGTTTCAATCAGAATATGCTCCGGACGCGGGTCCAGCTTCATCAGTGCTTCGATTGTTGGAATGAAGTCATCCGCCACTGTGCAGCAGATACAACCGTTTGCGAGTTCCATGATGTTTTCGGCCGGGCAGTCCGGAATGGCACAGGATTTGAGAATTTCTCCGTCCACACCTACATCGCCGAATTCGTTTACAATAACGGCAAGGCGCTTGCCTTGCGGCTTCTGCATCAGATTGCGCACAAGGGTCGTTTTGCCGGAACCGAGAAACCCGGTGATGACGGTGACTGGCAGTTTTTCAAGGGTGCTCATTCGGGAATCTCCAGTGGGGGGATGCGTGCGATGCAGTTTTTGCGGAAATGGGTGGAACGGTCGCGCCACGGGACAAGCCCGTTCGTGGTCGCCGCATATTTTGAGACGCCTTCAGCCACAAGTTCGGCATCATCTGCGCCCGTGAAATTGCCGTAGACATAAGTCCATCGGTCATCACCACCGCGGATGGTGACAGAGCAGCCATGGTCGCAATTGGAGAAACACTCAACGCCTTTTAGAGTGACGTTCTCCGGTAAGTCAGCCGCGCTGAGCGCTTCAAAAAGTTGTGTTCCGGGGCGAGGGCCTTCGACGTCGGTCGGCATACCTGCACGGCATTTGATGCAGACAAGCAGTTCGACAGGCGCGTTTGCGTCAGCCATTTGTTTCGGTCCCTTAGCAGGGACGGGGAAAGCGCGGGAAGCCTGTGGACAGCCCGACACCGGAAACACCCCGTCCGGTTCATGTCTTTTTGGCTGGCAGGTCTCCCGGCTTGCGGATTCAGGCTTTCGCCTTCGGTCTGCCTGCCTTCCCGGGCTATGCCCAGTGGCGTGCGGCGGACCTCTCCGGTCACGGTCGCGGGGGCGGCTGCTTTTGGGGGTTGATCTCGGCCCCCTTTCGCATTCCCTTTTCACCTGCTCTAAGAACAGGAACCAGCGTCCACCCGAATGGGCAATGATGCGGGCAGAGTCAAGCACGAACGGAGGGTTACCAATGGCCGAGGCCGAAGACCAGAACGAACGCCACAAGGCAAAAATGGCGAAAATCAAGGCGGCTCGCGACAGGATGATGGCTACGAAGACCGAGGAAAAAGGTCTGATCATCGTGCACACTGGCCCCGGTAAGGGTAAATCCTCGTCGGGATTCGGCATGATCATGCGTTGCATCGCTCATGATATGCCGGTTGCCGTGGTCCAGTTTATTAAGGGTGCGATGGCCACTGGCGAACGGGCTTTTCTTGAAGAGCACTTTCCAAAAGAAGTGAAATTTCACGTTTCAGGAGAGGGGTTTACCTGGGAGACGCAGGACCGAGAGCGTGACATTGCCAAGGCTGAGGCTGGTTGGGAGTTGGCTAAAGAGCTTATCCGTGATCCCTCAAACAAGTTTGTGATGCTCGATGAAATCAACATCGCATTGCGCAACGATTATCTGGATATCGACGACGTGGTGGATTTTTTGCTCAGCGAAAAGCCGGAGATGACACACGTTCTGTGCACGGGACGTAACGCAAAGCCAGAATTGATTGAGGCCGCAGATTTGGTGACGGAAATGACGTTGCTGAAACATCCGTTCAGAGATGGAATAAAGGCGCAGGCTGGGGTGGAGTTCTGATGCCCAGAAAACGTTTGCTTACTGAATTTGGTATGGGCTCATCTCTACGCCGTCAGGACTATACCGAAGCCGCGTCGCGGGCTGTGAAGGATGCGCTGTGGCATAATTCGATCAATCTTGCCGAGCTGTTCGGGAAAGACAAATCCGAAATGTTCATAACCGTAGAGGTGGCGGTTCAGCAGCCTGAGAACGTTGAAACTGATGTCATAGCGGCAATCTTTCCCTACGGACAAGTCACTGTAAAACCTGTCAAGGGAGGCTTGGACGTCCCGCGCCCGGATGGCAACCCAACTGTGATCGCCAATGTTGCGATTTCGGTGGCGCTTGATGTGGAGGTCGCAGCATGAGTGATCAGCGTTTCATCATTGAAATGGGCATGGGCAACGACCAATACGGTCAGGATTACACCAAGGCTGCAGGCCGCGCGATCGAGGACGCGATCCGCCATTCCTCTATTCCGATGTTTGCTGCCTTGGGCAAAGACCCCAAGGAAATGCGAGTGCAGGTGACCGTAGGTGTGCAGGAGCCAGAGAAGGTTGATTGCGACGCTTTGGTTGCGCATCTCCCACGCGGTCGGGCGGAGGTTAAAGCCGTGTTCGGCGGCATGAATGTGACCAATCCCGACGACGGCAATGTGCTGGTGATCGCCTCGGCAGCGGTCGAGGCGTTTTTGCCCAAGCAGGTGTGACGTGACAAAAGCGGTTATGATCCAGGGCACGGGCTCCAATGTCGGCAAGTCGATGCTCGTCGCAGGGCTGTGTCGTGCGGCACGGAAGCGAGGGCTGTCGGTGGCGCCTTTCAAGCCGCAGAACATGTCTAACAATGCGGCCGTGACTTCGGATGGTGGCGAGATTGGCCGTGCGCAGGCTTTGCAGGCGCTCGCCTGCGGTAAGCCCCTTGTCGTGGATATGAACCCAGTACTGTTAAAGCCTGAAACGGATGTGGGGTCGCAGGTCGTCGTTCAGGGAAAACGTCTGACCACTGTGAAGGCGCGTGAATACAGCAAGCTCAAGCCGCAATTGATGAAAGCGGTGCTCGAGAGTTTTAACCGTCTGAAATCTCAGAATGATCTGGTCATTGTGGAAGGGGCCGGCAGCCCGGCAGAGGTGAATTTACGGCAGGGCGATATCGCCAACATGGGCTTCGCGCAAGCCGCCGATGTACCCGTAATTCTGGCCGGAGACATAGACCGCGGCGGCGTGATTGCGCAGATCGTGGGTACTCAGGCGGTGATTTCGGAGGAAGACGCTGCTCTGGTGGCGGGCTTTCTGATCAACAAATTTCGAGGCGATCCGAGTTTGTTTGATGGCGGGTATCAACTCATAAAAGACACGACCGGTTGGCCTGGTTTCGGTGTGCTGCCGTATTTTGGTGAAGCTTGGAAACTACCTGCGGAAGATGCGCTGGACATTAAAAACGCAGAACGGAGCGGCGGGTTGAAAGTGGTTTGTCTGGGTTTGTCGCGGATTGCAAACTTCGACGATCTGGACCCTTTGGCACAAGAGCCCGGCGTGTCGCTCAAGATGTTGCGAGCCGGAGAGCCGGTCCCCGGAGATGCAAACGTGGTTATCATTCCGGGAAGCAAGTCAACGCGAGGTGACCTGGCGTTTCTGAAGGCTCAAGGATGGGATATTGATCTTGCCGCTCATTTGCGGCGTGGAGGGCATGTTCTCGGTATTTGTGGCGGATATCAAATGCTTGGCAAATGGGTGCGCGATCCGGAGGGCATCGAAGGCCCTGCTGGAGACACCGAAGGGCTCGGACTGTTGGATGTGGATACAGTGATGACACCCGACAAACGCCTAACTGAAACGCAGGCGGAGCATGTTGCCTCGGGTCAGGCCTTTCGCGGGTACGAAATACACATTGGGCGAACCGACGGGCCGGATTGTTCGCGGCCTTTCGCTCGGGTTGATGGCCGTGATGAGGGGGCAGTTGGGCTGGATGGCCGTGTCAGCGGGAGTTACCTGCACGGGATGTTCCGTGATGACGGGTTCCGTCGCGCATGGCTTAGGGCGCTTGGGGCTCAGGCCGGAAACGAAGGTTACGATGCGACGGTCGAAGCTGTTCTGGATAAATTGGCGGAACACATAGAAGCTCATGTTGACGTCGAAAACTTGCTGGCAGCCGCGCGGTAAAGTGTCATTCAGTGGTATTTTCACGTAATTTGAAAGACTTAACTGCCTTGTGACCGCAGGGAGCGAACAGACTGGCCATGGGCCTCCTTGAAGGCGCGTGCAAAACTCGCCGGGGAGATAAAGCCTGTCGCTAGCGCAATATCTCGAACTGGATAAGACGTGTCTTGAGCAAGTCGCAGGGCTTCCTCAAGGCGCATTTGTAAGTACGTCGCTTTGGGGGAGAGACCAAGGTGTGTTTGAAACCGCAACTCAAGTGCTCGGACGCTGAGCCCGGCGTGGGCCGCGATATCTGGGATGGGGAGCGGTTCGGAAATAGTCGCCTCCATGCGCTCCAGCGCGCGGGCCAACCTTGGGTTGCGCCGGACTTTGCGCGGCGTGGACGTCAACGGCTGGCTTCCGGCCGGTAGTGGGTCATATAGAAATGCGCTGCCGACCCGTTGTGCGAGTGTTTTGCCAAAGCGCGTTCCTATAAGGTATAGCATCATGTCAATGCACGGTGCTGCGCCTCCTGAGGTCGCAAACCGGCCCGATATGCAAAAGCGGTCCCTGCGGGTGTTTACGTTCGGAAATCGCGTAGCAAACTCCTCCAGATCCTCCCAATGAGTGGTGGCGATTTGCCCGTCGAGCAAGCCTGCACGTGCCAAGAGCCAGGGGCCGCCGTCGATCGCAGCAATGCTCGTTCCCTGACCTGCAATGCGCCGCAGAGAGGACAAAAGCGCTGGTGTGGCATGATCTTCAAGACGAAAACCTGCGACAACCAGCAGCAGGTCGCATGAGGTCAACTTGGCGATGGCCGGACCATTTATGTTCAAGCCGCTCGTGAGCGAGGCTGGCGTGCCAGTTGCCGTGAAAAACTGCCAGTCAAACAGCGGTTTTCCTGCCCTGCGATTTGCGGCCCGCATCGGATCAACGGCGGCTGCAAAGCTCAAGGTGTTGCAATCATCCAGCACAAGTATTGCGGTTGTGAGAGGCCTTGGATTTGGATGGAAAACGCCGTTTTCTTCGTATTTTGACATATAAAATTCGTATTACGAAAAGTCTGGTTGCTCAAGCGAGTTAGGCTAGGGCAAAGCAAAAAGGGGAATCGCCATGCCTTTGGAAATGAACCGTGAGGTCTTTATCACCTGCGCCGTAACCGGATCGGGGGGCACACAGGATCGTAGTCCGCATGTACCACGGTCGCCTGAGCAAATTGCAAACAGTGCGATCGCTGCGGCCAAGGCTGGCGCGGCGGTGGTGCATTGTCACGTGCGTGATCCGGAGACCGGCGCGCCGAGCCGCGATCTGGGACTGTATCGGGAAGTCACGGACCGCATTCGCGACAGCGAGACGGACGTGGTGCTGAACCTGACCGCGGGCATGGGGGGCGACATCGTGTTTGGGGGCGTCGAAAGCCCGCTGCCGCCTGTCGCGGGAACCGACATGGTCGGGGCGACCGAGCGCGTGGCACATGTTGCCGAATGCTTGCCGGAGATCTGTACCCTGGACTGCGGTACAATGAATTTTGCCGAAGCAGATTACGTTATGACCAACACGCCGGGTATGTTGCGTGAGATGGGAAAAATGATGACGGATCTTGGGGTTAAGCCCGAGATTGAAGCATTTGACACTGGCCATTTGTGGTTTGCCAAGCAGTTGGTAAAGGAAGGCATCCTCGAAGCCGATGCACTTGTTCAACTGTGTATGGGCGTGCCTTGGGGCGCGCCCGATGATCTCAATACCTTTATGGCAATGGTCAACAATGTGCCGGAGAACTGGACGTTTTCAGCGTTCTCGCTGGGGCGCAACCAGATGGCTTATGTCGCGGCGTCTGTGCTGGCTGGCGGAAACGTAAGGGTTGGTCTTGAGGACAATCTTTGGCTCGACAAGGGCGTGCTGGCGGAAAACTGGCAGCTGGTGGAACGGGCTGGCACCATCATTGAAAATATGGGTGCGCGGGTGATTGGTCCGGCAGAGGTGCGCGAGAAGCTTGGGCTGACGAAAAAGGCTCCGAAAGGGGCCTGAATGCCTGTCTGCAAAACATCGGCATCACGTCGGTAAACCATCGGTGCCGCGACTGGTTCGATTTTGGGGGTTGGGCCTGAATGCGCTGGCTTACGTAAGGAAGTGAAAAGAGAAGCATGATGAAAGGATATCCCATGCGTCGTTTCCAGTTTTTTGCGTTCGCCTTCGCAACCCTCGCTACCTTTGCGTCGACCAGTGCAGCTGTCGCGGAGAGATATCGTGACCGAGCCGTGCCAATCGAAGCGGTTTCGGCACTCGATCTCGATCGTTATCTCGGAAAATGGCACGAGATCGCGCGCTTTCCCAACCGTTTTGAAAAAGGGTGCGAAGGTGTCACTGCGGAGTATGGTCTGCGGTCCGATGGCAAGATTTCGGTTCTGAATACCTGTCGAGAAGGAAGCCCCGCCGGTGAAGCCAGCACCGCTGAAGGCGAGGCGTGGTTGATAGAAGGCGGCAAGCTGAAAGTGACCTTTGTTCCTTGGTTGCCGTTTGCACGCGGCGACTATTGGGTGCTGTGGATTGATGATGCTTATTCGGTGGTAGCGATTGGCAATCCGGCGGGCAGAACGGGCTGGATACTGGCTCGCGACCCTCAAATTTCAACCGATCTTCGAGCCAAAGCGGAAGCCGCTTTGACCAAGAACGGGTACGACGTGAGCAAGCTGTACGACGTGGCGCAGCCGCCACGCTAACACTGGAAAACGATCGGGAGAGAGAGTTGGGCAAAACAGCAGCGATCATCGGGGGTGGGGTTATTGGCGGCGGATGGGCCGCGCGGTTCCTGCTCAATGGCTCGGACGTGCCGGTGTTTGACCCCGATCCAGAAGCGGAACGCAAAATTGGCGAAGTGATCGCAAATGCGCGGGTGTCTTTGCCAGGATTGAGCGACACAGCGTTGCCCGCAGAGGACCATCTGAGTTTTCATGAGACCATGTCAGAGGCTGTGGACGGAGCCGAGTGGATTCAGGAAAGCGTGCCGAAGCGATTGGAGCTGAAGCATAAGGTGTATCAAACGCTTCAACAGCATTGTGCGGAGAATGCCATATTGCGTCGGTATCACGTCGGTAAAGTTTAGATGCGAGGCGTGTTGGAAACAGTTTTAGAAATGCTGCTTGGAAAACCTGCGATGGGCATTTTGGCTGCCTTGGTTTTAGTGACCGGGTGTCAGGACGCCGCCCCCCGTAACGCGGCAGAGCGCGAAAAAGCGGCGGAGTGCCAAGCGCAAGGCGGCACTTTCGGACGATTGGGAAAGAAAGCGCAAATTCCGATTTGCTCTTTACCGGAGAAACCCGCCAGCGACGCCGGCAAAAGCTGCTCCGATGGGAGCCAGTGCGAAGCGAACATCTGCTTGGCTGAGACCTCAAGCTGCGCCCCCGTCGTGCACGGCAACTATTGTTACAAAACCCTCTTGGTAAAAGGCGAAGAAGTGAGTTTGGAGTGTGCCTACTTTGAATAGTTTGTGCGGCCCGGCATGGAGTTGGAGAGAGAAAACATGACAAAAACAGCAGCGATTATCGGCGGCGGGGTTATTGGCGGCGGTTGGGCCGCGCGGTTCCTGCTCAATGGCTGGGATGTGCGGGTGTTTGACCCCGATCCTGAAGCAGAACGCAAAATTGGCGAAGTGATCGCAAATGCGCGGGTGTCTTTGCCAGGATTGAGCGACACGGCGTTGCCCGCAGAGGGCCATCTGAGTTTTCATGAGACCATGTCAGAGGCTGTGGACGGGGCCGAGTGGATTCAGGAAAGCGTGCCGGAGCGATTGGAGCTGAAGCAGAAGGTGTATCAAACGCTTCAAGAGCATTGTGCGGAGAATGCCATTCTGGGGAGCTCGACGAGCGGGTTCAAACCCAGCGAACTTCAAGGCTGCGCGACGCGCCCTGAGCAGATTGTGGTGACCCATCCGTTCAATCCTGTCTATCTGATGCCTCTTGTGGAACTTGTGCCCACAGAGAAAAACCCTCCCGAGTTGGTCGAACGGGCCAAGGATATCCTGACCGGCGTCGGCATGTTTCCTCTGCACGTACGCAAAGAGATTGACGCGCATATCGCCGACCGCTTCTTGGAGGCCGTTTGGCGTGAGGCGCTGTGGCTGGTCAAAGACGGCATCGCCACCACAGAAGAAATTGATGAAAGTATCCGAATGGGGTTTGGCATCCGCTGGGCACAGATGGGGCTTTTTGACACCTACCGCGTGGCTGGCGGGGAAGCGGGTATGAAACACTTCATGGCACAGTTCGGTCCGGCGCTGGAATGGCCGTGGACCAAGTTGATGGATGTGCCCGAGTTCACTGACGAGCTGGTCGACCTGATTGCGGGGCAGTCCGACGCGCAGTCAGGCCACATGACGATCCGCGAGATGGAGCGCATCAGGGACAACAACATTGTCTCAATGATGCGGGCTCTTAAAGCGCAGAACTTTGCGTCAGGCGCCGTGCTGAACAAGCATGATGCCAAACTCTCGTCCGAGGCAGGTATGGTACGTCGCGCGGCTGACATCGCTGATCTGTCCCAGCCGATTGTCACCACCCGACGCGCCGTACCAGTGGATTGGCTAGACTATAACGGTCATATGACAGAGAGCCGCTACTTGCAGGCCTTTGCGGATGCCTCTGACCGATTGATGGAGATCATCGGGTGTGATCAGGAGTACATCGCAACAGGCGGGAGTTTCTTTACGGCTGAAACGCACATCCGTCACATCGATGAGACACATCTTGGATCAATGATCGACGTACGCACCCGTGTGCTGATGGCTGAAGGTAAGAAGATGCACCTTTGGCACGAGATGTATGCGGGCGACAGACTTCTGGCGACGGGAGAGCACATCCTCATCCACGTAAGCCTTGAGACCCGCAGACCCGCTCCGTTCAGTCCGGAAATAGCCGCCAACCTGCAAAAGATCTCCGAGGCGCAAGCCGGATTGCCTGCGCCCGAAGGCGTCGGTCGCTATGTTGGACAGCCCAGATGAAACGGGCTTTGATCACCGCTGGAGCTTCGGGCGTGGGTCTCGCAATGGCGAGGGCTTTTGATCGAGAAGGCTGGCGTGTCTGGATTGCGGATTTGGACGGCGCCGCTTTGGGCGCCGCGCCAGATACATGGCAAAAATCCCACGTGGATGTCAGCGATGAAACAGCTGTGAAATCCTTGTTTGATGAGGTTTTGGAGCGTTGGGGAGGGGTTGACGCGCTTTGCGCCAATGCAGGTATTGCGGGGCCAACGGCAGTCATTGAGGATATAAAACTGCAAGACTGGCAGGCCTGTGTTGCCGTCAATCTGGAAGGAGCCTTTTTGGCCGCCAAATATGCAGCCCCGATGATGAAGGCACAGAAGGGCGGGTCAATTGTGGTGACTTCCTCAACTGCCGGCCAATACGGTTACCCATATCGCGCGCCATACGCTGCTGCGAAGTGGGCGGTTATTGGGCTAACCAAGACACTGGCAATGGAGTTGGGGCCATTCGGCGTGCGGGCGAACGTGATCTGTCCGGGCGCCGTTGAAGGCGCACGCATGGAGGGCGTTCTGGAACGTGAGGCCGAAGCCAAGGGCATGACACGGGACGATGTCTATGCGGGCTATGCGTCCGGTACAGCGATGGGATCATTCATAGAAGGTCGCGACGTTGCCGAAATGGCGGTTTTTCTAAGTTCAGAGAATGCGCGGCTGGTCAGCGGGCAGGTGATCGCGGTGGATGGGTTTACAGTGAACCCTGATCCGAAGGTTTAATCCGGCCCGATCCGGATCAGATCAGTGCTTTCAGACCGTCCACGTGCTGCGGGATTTGGCGGGCTGTGATGTCTGCCTGACGAACAAGGCTGTCGAAATGCTCGGTGAAACTGGTGACGCGTTCGGTGTCGCGAAAGGCGAGATAATTGCGGCCCAGATAGAGCACAGCGAGCAACGGGCCGAAAACGGTGATCGGGCTTGAGTATAGCCGGTGCGCGTCAAAGAGGTAGAGACGCATACGGGGGTAAAGCTGGTCCGTCAGCTGCGCGAATTGCGCAAGTTGGCGTTTGCGAATGCCAGAAGGCAAGCCAGTGTAGTAACCTTCCCCGCGCGCGAACGCCTCCATTTCGTGGCGCGGCAGAGCGATTTCATAGTCCGATTGAGACGACCGCATCCAGTTGAGGCGGTCACGCGAGGCGTTTATGGCTTGTTCGGTCGTGCGGCCAAGGTGGGGAGAATACTCCCAGACCAGCATTTCGTCTGTTTTCAGCATGTCGGGCAGGCCTGCCGGCACGTGCCGGATTTTGTAGCCGGCGGCCTCCTGATGCCAGTTGAAGATTTGTTCGTCGACAAGGGCGCGCGGGGCTTCGGTTACGCTCATGGCGTTTGCAAGGATGTCGGCCGTGTTTTCAGGTCGGTCCGTCAACGACAGGAGCCAGTCGGCGGAAACACCAAGCGCTGCGGCGCACTCTCCGACAACCTGTGCGTTGGGCAAACGGGCGCCCTTGTCTTTGAGCAACTGCGAGATGGTAGACCGATCCACGCCGATGCGCCGCGACAGTTCCGACTGTGTGACGGATTGGGTTTTCATTGCCGTCTCAAGCCGTTGGCGAAAGCGGCTGGCACGAAGGCGTTTGTCGATAATATCACTCATACGGTGATAAATATCACTTGTGCGGAGTTTTGTTAATCACATTCAGAATCCTCACCGCAGCGTAAGAGCGGTAACACGTTTGTGAGGGATGACTTTCATAAGGTGAGGACGGAATGGAAACGCGGCGGCGCTCTGTGTTGAAGGCTGTGATCTGGAATGCGATCGGACTGGCCACGATGGCCTTGGTTGGATTGGTTGCGACGGGGTCTATGGCTCTGGGCGGGAAAATGGCCGTAGTCAACGCGGCGCTGGGGCTGTCCATGTATGTTGTATACGAGCGCATCTGGGCTGGCGTTCGCTGGGGGCGCATCCATGGCTGATCCACGCAAGACCCCTAAGGTGGAATGGCCGACGCTTGGACTGGTTGTTCTGTGTTATGTCACTTACGCGCTAGGCACTGTCTGGGTTGCGGACTGGTTCCTTCCGTTGGGCATGGCGCTTACGGTGATTGCGATGGCGTTGCACAGTTCCTTGAGCCATGAGGTTCTGCACGGGCACCCGTTCCAATCCCAACTGGCAAGCGAGGCTCTGGTGTTTCCGGCCGTCGGACTATGCATCCCATATTTGCGGTTTCGCGATACCCATCTGGCGCACCACAAGGACAGTCATCTGACTGATCCCTACGACGATCCGGAGACCAATTTTCTCGATCCGAAGCGCTGGGCGCGTATGCCGCGATGGCTGCAGCTTGTTCATGATTTCAACAATACGCTTTTGGGACGCCTTATGGTCGGACCGCTTTTGGGGCAATTGGCGTTCATGCGGTCTGACGCGCAGGAGATCGCGCGTGGCAATACCGCGGTTCTTGTCGGCTGGCTCTTGCACGTTCCCGCTGTGGCGATCGTCGTATGGTGGCTGGTTGCCGTCGGTCAAATGCCGGTTTGGGCCTACCTTCTGAGCGCGTATTGTGCGCTCTCGATCCTTAAAATCCGGACTTTTCTGGAACATCAGGCCCATGCAAAAGCGCGGGGACGGACGGTGATCATCGATGATCGAGGCCCGCTGGCCTGGATCTTTTTGAACAACAATCTGCACGTCGTGCACCACATGCACCCGCGTGTGCCCTGGTACCGTTTGCCGATATTGTTCCGGGAGAACCGCGGCCGGTATCTAATGCGCAATGAAGGTTACTATTTCCGTAGTTATGCGGAGGTGTTCCGGCGGTTTTTCCTGAAGCGAAAAGACCCTGTGCCGCATCCGCTGTGGGGCGGAGAATAGGCGCTAATCGCGCGCTTTGACTGAACGGGCGTGACTTTCGCATAAGCGCGGGTCATCAATGCCGCCATGGAACTTTGGATTATTGCCTCTGTGGCTGCGGCCGCGTTTCAGACCGTGCGCTTCATGTTGCAGAAACATCTGGCGTCAGTGTCGCTATCAGCGGCAGGGGCGACTTTTGCCCGCTTTCTTTATTCCGCGCCCGTTGCTTGCCTGATCCTTGTCGGGTTTGTCGCCGCAGGCCGCATTGATTTGCCCGTGCTGGGGTTGGACTTCTGGATGTTCGGCATGCTGGGTGGCGCGGCGCAGATCACGGCCACAGTGTGCACAGTCTTGCTGTTTGGCCGCAGGAACCTCGCGGTGGGCATGGCGTTTATCAAAAGCGAGGTATTCTTCACGGTCTTGATCGGGCTCGTTTTGCTCTCCGAAACAGTCTCAATTGTCGGGTTTGGCGCGATCGTCGTTGGTGTTGCAGGGGTTTTGGTTTTGTCAGGGCCAATCGAGGCGACAGGCACCGGTTGGCGGCGTATTCTGAGCCCTTCGGCGGCGCTTGGGCTAACCGCGGGAGCTTTGTTCGGTGTTTCCGCCGTGGCGTATCGCGGAGCGTCTTTGGCGGTGGAGTTGGACGCGCCTCTGGCGCGCGCTCTGGTCACGCTGGCGGCTGTAACAGCCATGCAGATGGTTTCCATGTGGACTTGGCTGCAGCTTCGGGAACCGGGAGAGGTCGGGCGGGTGTTGGCCGCCTACAAGAGCGCAGGGTTTATAGGCCTTACCAGCATGGCAGGTACTTTCTGCTGGTTTACCGCGTTCACGCTACAGAACGCAGCATATGTCAAAGCCGTTGGTCAGATCGAACTCGTTTTTGGCATTGTCGGCACTGTGCTGTTCTTCCGCGAAACGATCAGCAGGCGGGAATACTTCGGCATGGCGCTGCTGGCGGCTTCTATCTTTGGATTGATTCTTTACGCCTAGTCGCGATCCCAATCCGGCGCGTGGCCGCGCAGGCGCAAAAAGTGGCTTGCTTCGTCATCGTTCTTGAAAAACGGGACGTTTTCCGGCGCCTCAGGACGGTCAAGGCGGCCCTCGACCTCAGCCAACACCACTTCGGTGATGAAGGGCAGATCAAATTCGCGCGCTTTCTTGAGCGGGACCCATTGCAGGTGGGACAGCTCGTCACAGGCTGCGGAAAAGTCGTCCAGATCGGTGGCGACTGCGGCCGCGTCCAACAGGAAAAAACGTGCATCAAACCGGCGCGGACGTCCGGGAGGCGTAATGGCACGAAATACAAATTGCAGCGCGTCGGCACGCGGCAGGTGACCGGTGGCTGCGAAAGTTTCCCAATCTGAGGGAGGGGCGCTTGCCCATGTGCCCTGTTCGCCAAGGATCAGTCCGGTTTCTTCCCAGAGTTCACGCACTGCCGCAACCGCAAGTGGATGGGCGAGATTCGGTGCAGATTGTTCGCCCAATCGGGCCTCGCAAACCGCGGGCAAGGGGCGGGCTAGGGTGATGTTGCTGTCTGCCGCGTCCACTGCACCGCCTGGAAAGACAAACTTGTTGGGCATAAAGGCCGCTTTGGCGCCACGTTGCCCCATCAGGATCTGCGGGTTCGTCTCGCGATCACGCAGCACTATAACTGTTGCGGCATTGCGGATGGCGGTTTTGTCGACAGATGGCGTGCTCATGAATTCCCCTCGGATCGTGCGGGGCCTTTATAGAACGGATTTCAGAATCCGTGCATCCTTCGTGCCCATTGAAACGCAACGACACAGCCCTTCAGTCTGGGCAGAAGGTAGAGCGAGAGCCCGACGCAGCCAACCGCAAAAACGGTGAAGAGAATGAGTGGGTCCGGACGCCAGTGGACAAAGGCGACGTGCAGAAGGGGCGCCAGGATATGGCCAACAATCAGAATGGTCAGATAGGCAGGTCCGTCGTCAGCCCGCTGGTGCGAAAGATCCTGTTTGCAGACCGGGCAATGGTCGCGGACCTTGAGATAGCCTTTGAACATTGGGCCTGTGCCGCAGTTGGGGCACTTACGTTTCCAGCCGCGCAAAAGCGCCGGTTTTACAGGGCGCTCGTTTTCGATGGCGGTTTCGGAAATCGGGTCTGTCACTGTGCTCATACTCAATACACTTTGATCTGTTCGCGCTATCAAGATGACCCTAGTGCAGCCGAGTTAAAAGGGCGCAAATGCGCTTGCGTCGCCATGTCGCAAAAGCCAAGCGGGGCCAGCCTAAAAAAAAATATCGGAAACTGCGACGGAAAACGCCGCTCCGGCCGTTTCACCATCACGAAACAGGCACAGAGAGCCGATGCGCCATGCGCATTTTCTGAAGGAGACCGAAGACATGAAAACGAGTTATTTTATTGGTGGTGTTGTCGTCGCAGCCCTGAGTGTTACCGCAGTGGGCGCGTCAGCCAAGGAAGGCGACCGGCATCATCGTGGCGGTGAGCCCATGACCTTTGAACAACTGGATACCAACGGCGACGGTTTCATCACCGTTGAAGAGATGGAAGCACACGCCAAGTCGCGTTTCATGCAGCTTGATACGGACGGAGACGGCGCGATTTCTTTGGAAGAGATGAAATCGAAGTTCTCGGCCAAGGAAGGTAGTGAGGGCAATTCGGACCGTCGTGCCAAGAAGCTGGACAAAATGTTCTCCAAAATGGACACAAACGGCGACGGTAAGTTGACCGAAGACGAAATGAAACCGCGCGGCGATCGTCATGCCAAGATGTTTGAGCGTATGGACGCCGACGGAGACGGCAAGATCAGCCAGGCAGAATTCGACGCGCACAAGGCCGAGCGACAAGCCAAAATGGCCGACCGAAAAGCCAAGATGTTTGAAAAACTCGACACCAATGGCGATGGCGTGATCTCCAAGGAGGAGTTCGAGGCCGGTAAATTCGGCAAGAAACGCGCAGGCAAAGCTCAGGGTAACTGAGGTTTGTCAGGATCGTCGGGCGGCCATTCGCCGTCCGACGATAATGCCGAGATTGCAACACGTACGGACACAGGCTAGCCATCGGGACCATGACAATGCCCTATGACCAGCAACAGGATATCCCTGATGAAGCGCTTTTGGTGCTTTACGCAAATGGGGATGGCGCGGCGGCCCGCGCGTTGACCTTGCGGTTGACGCCTCGGGTTTATGCGCATGCCTACCGGATGCTGGGGAGTCAGGCTGATGCGGAAGACGTGGCGCAAGAAGCCTTGATCCGGCTCTGGAAAATCGCGCCTGACTGGCGACAAGGTGAGGCCAAGGTGACGACATGGCTATATCGTGTGGTGGCCAATCTTGCGACTGACCGGTTGCGCAAGGCGCGTGGCGTCGCTCTCGATGCGATTCCCGAACCTGAGGACGACGCCAAGTCTGCGGCGGAAACGATGCAGGATCGGGCGCGTCAGGACGCTTTGCAAACCGCTTTGGCGACGCTGCCAGATCGCCAAAGAGAAGCGGTCGTGTTGCGCCACATCGAAGGTCTGGGCAATCCCGAGATTGCCGAGATCATGGACATAAGCGTCGAGGCTGTGGAAAGTCTGACGGCGCGGGGGAAACGGACGCTGGCCAAGGCTCTGGCCGGACAGCGCGAAGCATTGGGGTATACCGATGGCTGACAAAGACAGAGAAAAAACGCCGCTGGCGCGCGAAGACGAGGCGTTGCTCGACTCGCTTTTTGCGGCAGCCAAGGATGATGCGGCTGCTGATCCTACGCCGGACTTCATGGCGCGTGTGCTTGCTGATGCAGAAGCAGCGATGCCGGTGTCGAACCCGGTCGCGCAGGCCGCTGAAGTACCGCGGGCGTCTTTTGTGGCGAAGGCCGTTGCTTTGCTTGGTGGGTGGCAGTCCGTGTCCGGATTGGCTGCAGCCACCGTGGCCGGTGTCTGGATTGGAGTGGCGGCGGGGCCGGCAATGTTGCAAAGCGACATCGGCACCAGCCTGATTGTATCGAGTGAAGAAACCTATCTCTCGGCGTTGGACGCAAGTTATGCCTTTCTGGGCAACTGACGGGGCCGCCGGGTGAGAGACGAAAGGCGCAATCATGACGCAGATCGATGAAAAGAAACAACGCCGACCGTTGCGCGGATTGCTGGTGGCGTCATTGGCGGTGAACCTTCTGGTCCTTGGCGTGATCGGGGGGGCTGTTCTGTCCCATCGTGGTGGACACGGCGGAGACGGGCCGGGTGCCAAGGAACGGTTCGGAACGCCGTATGTTCAAGCCCTTAGCCGCGAAGACCGTCGCGCAGTGGGGCGCGCAATCCGGCAGAGCTATCGGGATGGCGGGCACACGCTGATGGGAGATCGGGCCCTATATCTGCAGACAGTGGAGGTGTTGCGCTCGGATGCATTTGATCCGGTGGTTCTGAATGACACCCTGCGCGACATTGACCGGTCCGCAGAGGGGCGGCGCGACCTAGCTCGTGCAAAACTGGTGGAACGTATTTCCGCGATGACACCTGAGGAGCGATCAGCGTATGCCGACAGGCTTGAAGAAGTGCTGAAACGCGGTCCGGACAAGCATAAAAAGGGCAAGAAAGACCTTGGTCCCAAAGAGGGCCCCAGCGAGAGTGATTGATCACGCGGCGGGACGTGTCATCGTTACCGAGTCCCGTCCGTCCGCCTTGGCGGAATAGAGCGCCCGGTCCGCGCGCTCAATCAGAAGACCAGCATCGAGGCGCTTTGGGTTGCTTGTCGAAGTCCGGGTCGCAAAACTGTCGTGCCCCATCGTCACGCCAATACTCACGGTCACCGGAACGCGAATGTCGCGGGCCCGCAAATAGACCGGGGTACTTCTGACAACATCGCGCAGGCGGTGCGCCATTTGCGTCGCGTCCTGAGCGCTGGTGTTGTGCATAACGATCAGAAATTCTTCCCCGCCGATGCGCGCAATTAGGTCACCGGCACCCATTTGGCTGCGCAAGCGGCGAGCGACTTCTGCAAGCACAACATCACCGGCGGCATGTCCGAATTTGTCGTTGACCGTTTTGAAGTGGTCGAGATCAGCCATCATCACTGCAAAGTCGTGACCAGTGGCTTGGGCGTGGTGAGCTATGCGTTCGAGTTGAGGGAGGGCGTAACGACGGTTATAGAGCCCGGTCAGCGGATCGGTGACGGCTGCATTCAGTCCGGCTTCCACGGATTTTGAAAGCCGGTCCGTCAACCGCTTGC
The DNA here is from genome assembly GCF_004346865.1 of Shimia isoporae. NCBI lineage: Bacteria > Pseudomonadati > Pseudomonadota > Alphaproteobacteria > Rhodobacterales > Roseobacteraceae > Shimia > Shimia isoporae. Next base: position 2,233,610 of record NZ_SMGR01000001.1, on the reverse strand, counting down.
GGGCAAGTATTGCAGCCAGTCGGACAGCCGCTTCTTCGGGATCGAAGCAGCCAGCCATGACATCGTTTGCCCCCAGATCCAAAGCGTTGACGCGCGTAGAATCGTCCTCGCGGTCAAGTACCATCAGAACAGCTGAGTTTCTGGTGGTGGAACGGGCGCGGATTTCGGCAAGAAAGCGAAGAGCTTCCTCTGGCGCATTTGTTTGGACACCGATCACAAAGCAATCAGGGTTTGCATACAGCGACATCGTCCGGACCGCGTCTCCAATGGGGAGTGCGCGCATTCTGTATGGCACGAGAGGTTTCAGGAAAGAGCTCCACCTCAGCGCATCACTGCCGTCTTGCGCCGCAAACACAACTGAAGATGGCGCGTCAAAGCTCGTGGTCTCTTCGTGCAGACCTGGAATTCTGGCAGCGGATTCTTGCAAGCGAAGGCCCTGTACGGTCTCTCGCGCACGCAAAAGACAGCGTATGCGGGCCAGAAAAGGGGCGTCTTTCAAAGGGGATACAAGCACGTCATCCGCGCCGGACCGCATTGCAGACAGCCGCTGGTCGCGAGAAAGGTGTGGCCCGACGACGATGAGGGGCGGCGCCGCGCTCTGGCCGCCGGATTTGTGACGGAGGCAGAAGGTTTCGCGGGTCATGTCTGTCAGGTCGCCCCCGGCGATGACGAGATCAGGCGGCGTTTCCGCGATCATGGACAAGGCCTCCTGTCCGCATTCTGCCTGACGGATGTCGAGAAAGCTTGCGGAAAGCTTGGCTTTCAGCACGCACCGGTTGGCTGCAATGCTATCGACGACCAAAAGATGACCTGTCATAACGGGACCTGGTTACTCGCAATTTGTTTGCGTTAACCTTGCGGCCACAAAGGTTAAGAAAAGCTTTCGAAAGTGATAAAAAATGACGCTATCGCATGAGGCAGCGGAAACTCTGGCGCTGGATGCGCTGACTTGGCTTGTCAACAATGATGAGGTATTGCCGGTGTTTATGGGCGCAACAGGTGCGTCCGTGGACGATTTGCGTGCCCGGGCTGGCGAGGCAGACTTTCTCGGGTCTGTGCTTGAATTCTTAACGATGGATGATGCTTGGGTGGTGGCGTTCTGCGATACGAAGGGCGTCGGTTATGACCAGCCGCTTATGGCGGCGCATGTTCTGTTAGGGTCTGCTCGGATGCACTGGACCTGAAGGCCATTCATCAACTCTTGCGCTTGTGTCAAACATCGACCTCGGGCAAGGTCGCGCTCAGTAATTTCGGGGATGAAGAACACGATGCGGGCGGACGGATTACTCTTCGACAAAGACGGCACTTTGTTTGATTTCGCTGCGACGTGGAATGCTTGGGCATTCGATGCGATTCACGGCTTCGCGGCGGGGGACAGCGCCTTGGCTGACCGGATCGCCGAGGCACTCGCTTTTGACCTGACCGCGAAGCAGTTTCGTCCGGACAGTTTTGTCATAGCCGGCACGAACCGAGAGGCAGCTGAAGCCGTAGCGGCCGTTGTGCCGGGGGCAGATGTCGACGCGATCGAAATAAAGATGGCGCAGGATGCGGCGCGAGCGCCGCTTGTGCCAGCGGTGCCGCTTTCGCCCTACTTGTCGGGGCTGCGCGCAAAGGGACTGAAGCTTGGCGTTATGACGAACGACAGCGAGTTTTCCGCCCAAGCCCAACTTGACGGTGCCGGAGTAAGCGGTCTTTTCGACTTCATTGCCGGCTTTGACAGCGGTTATGGTGCGAAGCCCGATCCTGAACCGCTCCTGGCGTTTGCTGATAAACTTGAGTTGGCGCCTGAGCGGGTGGTGATGGTGGGCGACAGCACGCACGACCTGATTGCCGGTCGCCGTGCGGGGATGCAAACCGTTGCAGTTCTGACCGGTGTGGCCTTGACCGAAGAGCTGGCGCCATATGCGGACGTCGTGTTGCCCGACATCGGGCACATCACCGATTGGCTGACTGCCTGAACTTCCATTTCTCGAACTAACTTTGGAACGTCCCGAGCTTTTCTGGGCTTCGGATCTTTGGCGTGATCTTTCGCCACTTGTGTGTTCAGCAGAGGACGCCTTCAGTGTTGCTGAAAGCGCGGGGGCGGGAAAACGACAAGTTCTGTCGCATTCACGCAGACTCAGCGTTCATCTCGCGCTTTTGTGGGACGCATCCGGCGATAGGAGGCGATCATGACAGACACAACCGCAGGAGATACGGGCGGACGCAGACGGCGCGGTGGCGGTAGAGCCGGCAACGCCGCACGTCGGATCAAGGCCGGAGTAATCGATCAGATGCCTTGGCGGTTGCCGGTCAACATGGATCGCCCGACGGAACCGCTCACCGAGGAAGGTGTGCAAGCGGTTCACGATGGATCGATGCGCATTCTCGAAGAGATCGGTATTGAGTTTTACAACGCTGAAGCGCGCGACATTCTGAAAGAGGCTGGCTGCATCGTCGAAGGTGATACCGTTCGGATGGGTCGCGACTTTGTCATGGAGATGGTGGCCAAGGCACCATCAAGCTGGACACTGACACCGCGCAACCCAGCGCACACTATCACAATGGGCGACAAGCATATCCTGTTTGGAAACGTCTCAAGTCCGCCGAACTATTGGGACATGGAATTGGGCCGCAAGGTGCCCGGTACGCGTGAGATGTGCGCCAACCTTTTCAAGCTGAGCCAGTATTTCAATTGCATCCATTTTGTTGGCGGTTATCCGGTGGAGCCGCAGGATATTCACGCCTCGGTGCGCCACCTCGACGTGATGTATGACAAGCTGACGCTGACCGACAAGGTTCCGCACACCTATTCGCTCGGCAAGGAACGCGTTGAAGATGCCATGGAAATGGTCCGGATTTCCGGTGGCTGGAGCCACGAGGAATTTGAGGAAAGCCCCAAGATTTACACCAACATCAATTCCACGTCGCCTCTCAAACACGATGAGCCGATGATGGATGGATGGATGCGCATGGCGCGGCGAAATCAGGGGCTCGTTGTTACGCCGTTCACACTGGCTGGTGCAATGGCGCCGGTCACGATGTCCGGCGCGGTTGCACAGTCGCTTGCCGAAGCTCTGTGCGCGGTGGCGCTCGCGCAGTACATCCGGCCGGGAGCGGCCTGTGCGATCGGAACGTTCACCTCCAATGTGGACATGAAATCCGGAGCGCCAGCTTTTGGCACTCCGGAATATATGCGGGCCACGCAGATGACAGGGCAGATGGCGCGGTTCTATGACCTTCCCATGCGGGCAAGCGGGGTCTGCGCGGCCAATGTGCCGGACGGACAGGCAATGTGGGAAACCTCCAACAGCCTTTGGAGCGCCGTGCAATCAGGTGCCAACATGGTTTACCATGCGGCTGGTTGGCTTGAGGGCGGGCTGATCGCCAGCCCGGAAAAGTTCATCATGGATTGTGAAGTTATCCAGATGATCCAGCGCTATATGGAGCCTGAAGTCTGGGCTACAGGGCCGGACGAAATTGCGATTGATGCGATCAAGGATGTTGGTAGCGCCGGGCATTTCTTTGGTATCCAGCATACGCAGGATCGGTACACCACCGCCTTTTATCAACCGTTTGCCTCCGACTGGCGAAACTTTGAGGCGTGGGAAGCGGCGGGCGGGGTGTGGACCCCCGAGCGGGCGCACCACATCTACAAAGAAATCATCACCAATTTCGAAGCGCCACCGATCGATCCTGCTATCCGAGATGAACTTGCGGCCTTTGTGGCCAAGCGCAAAGAGGAAGGCGGCGCACCGACTGACTTCTGAGCCAATACACCGCGTTGTTTTTTCAAGCAGTTTCGCGATAAAATTGCGCGGAGTTGCGGGAGAAGGCAGATGCATAGCGAAGATGGACGGACCATGGCGGGGCGCGCCGAGATGGCCATCATCGGGGCCGTCGCCGGGCTAAGTTTGTGGGCTTTGGGTGAGAAAGCACCGGATATCATCACCAACCCGCACGCCTATCTGGCGTTGGTTGCCACTGTAAGCGGCTTCTTCGCCGTTTTGTTGGGCCTGAGCGGTCCGCATCGCGTAGCACGGGCCGCGGTTCCTGCGATCCTTTTGGCGGTTGCGGGAGCAGTCCTTGTCACAATGTCTGGCCTCCGGTTTGACAGCATCGAAGACCTGAGCAGCGCCGGGCATCCTCTGGCGGTCTGGCTTGTATTTCTGTTTGTGGCTACGCCTTTTGCTGCTGTGAGAATGGTGCAGCATGAAAGTCTTACGGACTATGGATGCCTGTTCGATACCAGTTGGAGCATTCTGGTGCGCTATAGCGCCGGTTGGTTGTTTGCAGGTGTTCTGTTCGCCGTCGCCTACCTGTCGCACGAACTGCTGGACATTGTAGGTATTACGGTCATCGAAGAACTGTTGCGCAACGATCCGTTCCGTTGGGGTTTTCTCGGGTTTGCGCTGGGGCTGGGCCTGTCGGTCGTACACGAATTGCGCCAATACCTGTCCCCTTATCTCTTGCTTCGTATGCTGCGCATGTTGGTGCCAGTGGTGCTGGTTGTCGTTGCGATCTTTGCCGTGGCTGCGGTTTTGCAAGGACCGGATCAACTGTTCGGAAGTCTGAGCCGTGCCGCAACGCTATTGACGGTGGCCCTTGTGATGATTTCGCTCGTCTCTATCGCTCTGGATCGTGGAGATGCGGACGCGATAGACGTGCGCTGGATGCAACTTGCGACAGGCGCGCTGGCAATGCTTTTGCCGGTCATAGCTGGCCTGGCTGCCTATGCGATCTGGTTGCGGGTGGCGCAATACGGATGGACACCGCCCCGCCTTGTCGCGGCGATGATAGCGTTTGTTGTTATGCTTTATGCGGTTGCTTATCCCGCCGCGGTCATAATGGGTCGGGGATGGATGGTCCGCGTCTGCAAAGCGAACGTATGGATCGCTTTATCCTCATTGGTTTTGTTCGCATTATGGCTGTCGCCTGTGCTGAATGCGGAACGGATTTCGACGAACGATCAGGTTGCCCGTGCCGAGGCCGGAACGACGCCGTACTACGACGTGCCGGTCTGGGAGATGCGCAATGATTGGGGGCGTCCGGGACAGGCTGGCTTGAGCATCTTGGCTCAATCCGAGGATGCCGATTTGGCTGCCGCTGCGACGCGTGAATTGGAAGGCAAGGAGGCCGACCCTCAGGACACAAGGTCTGCCCAAATTACGGCCTTGTTAAAGGTTGTCGCGGTTTTGCCGAAGGGCGAGCAGCTCCAGCCAAGCGATTTTGATGGAATGTCCGATTGGGAGATTGAATCGCTTAGGGTCTGCGGAGAGGCCGCAGCCGAGCGATGCGTGTGGATTTTCGGCAATTTTGATCGCGGCTTTGAAGGCCGTCAGGCGATCCTGCTCCGCCCGACAATAAGTGGAAACAACTGGAGAGGTTGGTTGGGGAAAGAGCATCGCGGGCAACTTGAGTTCCAGAGCCTCGACCTCAGTTCCGGTGTGGCCGACATAAGTTCGGGACAAATTCAGCGCCTCGTTGAAGGTGATTTCGAAATTGCACCGTCGCGTTTGAACTCTATTTGGATAGGGGAATACGAATTATTACCGGTCGACTAGCGATGTTCGGACTTTCTTAAGGCTCCTGTGGCTTTATCATTGCAGGACGAATTGGGGTAAGCAGATGCATGGTCTGATTAACAGAGCCATTCAGTGTTTTGTGCGCGATAGCTATGGGCAACGTCGTTGGGTCGACGTGACCCGAATGGCCGGAGTCGAAATTATCGATTTCGAGGCGATGCTGCACTATGAGGACAGCATCACAACCAGTCTTGTGGCATCAACTGCCAAGTCTCTGGGAGTCCCCGAAGAAACAGTGCTCGAAGACCTTGGCACATATCTCGTGTCTCACCCGAATGTTGAAGCGCTGAGGCGCCTGTTGCGGTTCGGAGGCGTGAATTTTGTCGAGTTTTTGCATTCGCTTGACGACCTGCCGGAACGGGCACGTCTGGCCGTCGACGATCTCACGATTCCCGGGTTGGAGCTTGAAGAACACAGCCCTGAAAAGCTGAGCTTGCGATGCACCTATGAGCACGCCGGATTCGGTCACGTGATCATCGGGGTTCTCAGAACGATGGCGGACGACTATGGTGCGCTTGTGTTTCTTGAGCATAGCGGTGTCGAGGACGGCGTGGAAATCATTGACATCACCCTGATCGAAACCGCCTTTGCAAGCGGCCGCGAGTTCGATCTCGGCGCGCGTGCTGAGTAGGATGGTGCGGAGATGACGGTAACGGATGATATGTTGCATATGTTGGACGTATTGTGTCCGATGCATGTGCAATTGGATGGCCAAGGCGTGATTACGCACGCGGGTCCTACGTTGCAGAAACTGTACCCGGACATGTCGCTCGCAGGACAGCCGTTTTTGACCGTTTTCGAGTTGAGCCGCCCCAAGCGCATCACCGATATGGACGGACTTATACGCACAGCAGGGCAAAAGCTGCACCTGCGCAAGCGAACCGCGCCGCAGACCGGATTGAAGGGTGTTCTGGTACCAATGCCAAGCGAGAATGGCGCGATGGTGAACCTCGGGTTCGGCATTTCCATTCTCGACGCGGTCAGCGACTACGACCTGAATGCTGCGGATTTCGCGGCAACAGATCTGACCATAGAAATGCTTTATCTGGTCGAGGCGAAATCCGCTGCGATGGAAGCATCGCGAAAGCTGAACCTGCGCTTGCAAGGCGCAATGATTGCCGCCGAAGAGCAGGCGTTTACAGATACGCTGACCGGTTTGAAGAACCGTCGTGCGCTCGAGCATATCCTGCCGCGGATGGTGAACGATTGTACTGCGTTTGGCCTGATGCAGGTGGATCTCGACTTCTTCAAAGAGGTCAATGACACGCGCGGCCATGCTGCGGGCGACGCGGTTTTGCAGCACGTCGCGCGGGTTTTGGTGGAATCCAGCCGCGAAGAAGACTGTGTTGCACGCGTTGGTGGCGACGAGTTTGTGCTGGTGTTCAATGGCACCACCGATCTCGACATTCTTGGGCGCATTGCCGACCGGATCATTTCGGAAATCGAAACGCCGGTGCCGTTTCAGGACGCGATCTGCAAGGTATCTGCAAGCGTCGGTATTTCTGTCTACCAAGGCAGCAATGACACGGACATGGATACGCTACTGGCCGAAGCGGATACGGCGCTCTATGCATCCAAACATGCGGGGCGTTCGACTTACACAGTGTTTGATCCGCAGTTGAAAGAGAGCGGCCCTTTGGCGAGCTAGATCGCTATGCGCTGCCGGCTTTCACCACTCATGAAATCTACAAACAGCCGGATTTTCGGATCCTGGAACTTGCGGTGGGGATAGAGGCAACCGAAGGCGGCCGGCACAGGCGGTGTATCGGCAAGTACCTCCACCAACTCACCGTTTTCCAAATGCTGTGCTACGTCAAAGCGCACCTTGTTTGCGATGCCTGCGCCTTCGAGAGCCCATTGGGTCAGGACATCCCCGTCATCCGCGTCAAACCGCCCTTTGGCCTCGATCTTGCGGGGGCCCTTTTCAGTTTGAAGCGTCCAGAAGTATTCTGGCGAGCGCGGGAACCGCAACAGGAGACAATTGTGGTTTTTCAAAAGGTCGTCCGGCGATTGCGGTGTGCCTTTCCGTGCCAAATAGTCTGGTGATGCAACGAGAACTCTGTCGCAGTCTGCTATTTTGCGAAGTTTGAAATTGCTGTCTTTGAGCTCGCCGAGCACAAAGGCCACGTCGAGCCCGTCTTCGAGCAAATCGACTTTGCGGTCGGACAGTCGCAGGCGCACATCGACGTCAGGGTACATGTCTGAAAACGCCGGGATCAGCGGAGCTATGATCCTGCGGCCGACGCCAAGAGGGGCGGTGACGCGAATGGTGCCGCGCGGATGGTCTGAAAAGTCTGCAACTACGGCTTCGGCCTCCTCAAGAGCAACAATCACTTTGCGCGCGTGGTCGTAAAAGACTTTGCCGACCTCTGTTGGCGATAGGTTGCGCGTTGTGCGGTTGAACAGGCGTGCGCCAAGCCGGCTCTCAAGCTCCTTGATGCGATTTGAAGCAACCGCTGGTGTCAGGCGCAGGTCGCGCCCGCCCGAGGTGATGGAACCGAGTTCGACAACACGTACGAACACGCGCAGACTTTCCAGATAGGGCATGGTCACTCTCCATCGCGATTTGCAGGCAGTTTGCCTCTATTTCACGCATATTAGCAATGAAACAGGGGGGTATTTTCAATCATTTATTGAAATAGATTTGCGAAATGCCGCGTATCATCGCCCCTTCGGGGCGCTTTAGACTATAGTGAAAGGCGCAACCGGCGCCGATGCATGCCAGCAAATTCACAGGGAACAGCCAATGATGCAGGCCGTAGGGATCCGCAACGAGATCCGATTTTATCTCAATGATCGCGAGATGCGTCTCACCGATGTGGGGGCGGATGACACGCTTCTTGATTTCTTGCGGATCGACCAGCGCCTTACCGGAACCAAAGAAGGCTGTGCAGAGGGGGACTGCGGCGCGTGCACAGTGATGGTCGGGCGGTTGACGCCCAATGGATTGAAATACGAGACCGTCAATGCCTGCATCCGGTTTCTGGCATCGCTGGAGGGCTGTCACGTTGTGACAATTGAATATCTTGGCGGGCCAAACGGACGGCTGGGCCCCGTGCAGGAGGCCATGGTCGAGCACCACGGAAGCCAGTGCGGCTTCTGCACACCGGGGATTGTGATGTCGTTGTATGCTTTGTGGATGGCCCATGAACGGCCGACGGTTCAGCAAGTTGAAACCGCATTGCAGGGGAACCTTTGCCGATGCACGGGCTATGCACCGATCATCCGCGCGGCTCAAGCCGTGACGGATTTCGGAACGCCTTCTTCGGAACATCTGACCAGTGAACGTGACGCTGTGACAGCAAAGCTGCAGGCGTTGCGGGATGGGGCACGTGTGGAGGTGGCCAGAGATGGCAGCCGTGCGATCCTTCCGGCGAATGCGGACGATTTGGCAGAAGTGCTTCAGGAAAACCCGCAGGCAACCATTGTGGCCGGAAGCACCGATGTTGGGCTATGGGTGACCAAGTTTTTGAAACGGCTTTCTCCGGCCGTGTTTGTTGGCAACCTCGAAGATTTGAAGCGGATCGAAGTTGGCGCTGATGCGATCACTATGGGCGCGGGTGTGACCTATTCCGAGGCGCAGCACGTGATTGCCGAACACTATCCGCATCTTAGCGAGTATTGGGATCGCATCGCCGGATGGCAGGTTCGCAACATGGGGACGATTGGCGGTAACATTGCCAACGGATCGCCAATTGGTGACACGCCGCCTGTGCTGATTGCGTTGGGGGCATCGATCACGCTGCGCAAAGGCAATTCCCGGCGGGAGATGCCGATCCAGGATTTCTTTGTTGCCTATGGAAAACAGGATTTGGCAGAGAGCGAGTTCGTCGAGAGTATCTCGGTACCGCGCATTTCCCACGGTCATCATGCTGCTTACAAGATTTCCAAACGCCGCGAGGAAGATATTTCCTCGGTGGCCGTAGGGATGAAAGTGGATGTTAAAGACGGCGTGATCATCTCTGCAGTTTTGGCATTTGGTGGCATGGCAGCCACACCCAAAAGAGCCGGAAACGCCGAGGCGGCCCTGATTGGAAAACCATGGTCTGAGCAGACAATGCTCGCGGCTGCGGCGAAGCTTCCCGAAGATTTCCAACCTTTGAACGACATGCGCGCAACGGCGGAGTATCGCATGAAAGTGGCGCAGAACCTGTTCAGACGATTTTGGCTCGAACAGTCAGGCGCTGAGGCCCGGCTGACTGCGGAGGGCGTGTGATGAAAGAGACCGTTTCCATCAAGGGCGGCGTGCACCGCGACCTGATCCACGACAGCGCCGCAAAACACGTGACCGGTGCAGCTGACTATACCGATGACATCGCGGAACCTATCGGAACACTCCATGCCTATTTCGGCACTTCGACAGTGGCGCACGGCCGGATTGTATCGATGGACCTGAGCGCCGTCCGAGCCGCTTTGGGCGTGGTCGAGGTCCTGACCGCCAAGGATGTGCCGGGAGTGAATGATGTTAGTCCCACGGGCCGGCATGATGAGCCTCTGTTTGCCGAGGACACGGTTGAGTTCTGGGGGCAGGTCGTCTTTGCCGTAGTTGCGGAAACACGTGATCAGGCCAGACGCGCTGCCGCGCTGGCGCAGATCGACTATGATACACTGGACCACGTCATTGAGGCCGATGAGGCCATTTCCAAAGGATACCCAGATGTTACGCCGCCGATGACGCTACAGCGCGGAGACGTGCTGCAGGGACAAGCTGAGGCCGAACACCGAATTGCCGGGCAGATGCGTATAGGTGGGCAGGATCACATGTACCTTGAAGGCCATATCGCTTTTGCGATGCCGGGCGAAGATGACGACGTTATCGTACACTGTTCGACGCAGCACCCGAGCGAAGCACAGCACATGGTGGCGCATGTGCTTGGCGTGCCGAATAATGCAGTGGTGGTAAATGTGCGTCGTATGGGCGGTGGATTTGGTGGCAAGGAAAGCCAGATGAACCAGTTCGCAGCGCTGGCCGCCTTGGCAGCGAAACGTCTGAAGCGACCTGTGAAAATTCGTCCTGACCGTGATCAGGATATGGAAAGCACCGGCAAGCGGCATGATTTTGTCGTGGACTATGATGTGGCCTTTGATGGCGACGGCCGGATCAGTGCCGTTGACGCCCAGTTTGCGGCGCGCTGTGGCTGGGCCTCGGACTTGTCCGGACCCGTGACTGACCGCGCGCTGTTTCACGCGGACAATGCCTATTTCTATCCGCATGTGCGATTGCAGAGCCGGCCAATGAAGACAAACACGGTGTCAAACACTGCCTTCCGCGGCTTTGGTGGCCCGCAAGGAGTTGTTGGTGCGGAGCGGATGATCGAAGAGATTGCCTATGCGCTTGGTAAAGACCCCTTGGAAGTGCGAAAGGCGAACTTTTATGGTCAGACGGACCGCAACATCACGCCATACCATCAGCAGGTTGAGGACAACGTCATTGGTCGTTTGGTGGAAGAGTTGGAGAAAGACTCCGGGTATCATGCGCGCCGTCGGGCGGTGCTTGAGCACAATGCCAAGGGGGGCATCATCCGGAAAGGCATTGCTCTGACGCCGGTGAAATTCGGCATCAGCTTTACCGCGACGTGGTACAATCAGGCGGGTGCCTTGGTGCATGTCTACAACGACGGATCGATTATGCTCAATCATGGCGGGACCGAGATGGGGCAGGGGCTCAACACCAAAATTGCACAGGTGGTTGCGGATGCGTTTCAGGTCGATATCGGCCACATAAAGATCACCAAAACAACAACTGAAAAGGTTCCCAATACATCGGCCACCGCGGCGTCGTCCGGTACCGACCTGAATGGGATGGCGGCGCTGGATGCCTGTGAACAGATCAAGGCGCGGCTTGTGACCTGGGCGGCGGAAGCTTGGGGTGTCGACGAAGATGCGGTGACTTTTGCACCGAATACCGTGCGTGTCGGAGATCAAGAATTCTCCTTTAGCGATTTTATTTCAAAAGCTTACATGGCGCGTGTGCAGTTGTCTGCTGCCGGCTTCTATAAGACGCCGAAAATCCATTGGGACCGCGAAAAAGGGCAAGGGCGCCCGTTCTACTACTACGCCTATGGTGCTGCTGTCGCGGAAGTTTCGGTGGATACATTGACCGGCGAGTATCGCGTGGACCGAGCAGATGTTCTGCACGATGTCGGTAAGTCCCTGAACCCTGTTCTGGACAAAGGTCAGGTCGAGGGCGCTTTTGTTCAGGGCATGGGCTGGCTGACTTCGGAAGAGCTTTGGTGGGACGACGCCGGACGCCTGCGGACCCATGCGCCGAGCACCTACAAAATTCCCCTGGCGGGTGATATCCCGCGGGAATTCAATGTAAATCTGGCGGATTGGTCGGAGAACCGTGAGTTGACGATCAAGCGCTCCAAGGCCGTTGGCGAGCCTCCGTTCATGTTGCCCGTCTGTGTATTCGAGGCGCTGGGCATGGCTGTTGCGTCGGTCAACGAATATCGCGAATGCCCCCGACTGGATGCGCCGGCAACGCCAGAGCGGGTTCTGATGGCCGTAGAGCGGCTGCGCGGATGAGTCCTGCGGCCATCATCGCGTTCTTGCGGAGTGAGGACCCCGTTGTACAGGTGGAAATCACCCGTGTTCGTGGTTCGTCGCCGAGAGATGCTGGCGCGGTTATGTATGTGTCCTCCACTGGCATGGCAGGCACAATTGGTGGCGGTCAGCTGGAGTACATGGCGCTGGATGAGGCGCGTAAGTTGTTGAAATCGGAGCAGGTTTCAGCGGTGATGGATGTGCCGCTCGGGCCGGAGATCGGGCAATGCTGTGGCGGGCGGGTCGAGGTTGGCCTGACCGTGATGGACGCGGGTGCTCGGGACGCGGCGCAGGCACGGGCGGCGGAAGACGCAGCAGCCGTGCCGAGGGTTTACGTGCTGGGCGCGGGCCATGTGGGGCGGGCTTTGGCAAAACAGTTTCAGCATTTGCCGGTGGCTTGCGAACTGGTGGACAGCCGTGAGGTGGAACTCTCCATGAGCGACGCGAATGTGGGTAAGTCTCTGACCGCATTACCAGAATCCGTGGTCAGAGAGGCGCCGGCCTACAGTGCGTTTATCGTCCTGACCCATGATCACGCGCTCGATTTCTTGTTGGCCTCCGAAGCGCTGGCTCGCGGCGATGCGGCCTATGTTGGTATGATTGGGTCGGCAACCAAGCGGGCGAAGTTTGACAGCTTCGCAAAGACACAGGACGGCGTACGGTCCGAAGACCTGATCTGTCCGATCGGTGGGGCGGGAAGTGCTGACAAGCGCCCGGAAGTTATCGCTGCCTTTGTTGTGGCTGAAGTCATGTCGGCGCTGACCGAAAATGTTTGCGAAACGCAGCTCACCACCTGATTTTTGGGGTGAATCGTCAGTCTGCATTCCGTCAGTAATGCGTCGGTATTGCGTCGGTTAATCCATTGCAGATTGCGGGAGGAGCCAAGCAGGCTAGCACCGTCAACGCGCGGCGTCCGCGATCTCCAAAGTCCGGTCCAGAATGGAGAGGCCGTGCAATAGGTCTTCCTCGGAGATGTTCAAAGGCGGAGTGAGCCGGATCACGTTCGAGAAGAAGCTCAAATAGAGACCTTCATTCATGGCAAAGGCCATCATATCGCTCATCGGTTTTGCGGCTTCTCCCTTGGCGGCAAAGGGTACGAGCGGTTCCTTGGTCGTGCGATCTTTCACCAGCTCAATACCGTTGAACATGCCCAGTCCGCGAATGTCGCCAACAGAGGGGTGGCGCTCTGCAAGTTTCGAGAGTTCGGCACGCAACAGGTGCCCCATTTTGGTCGCGTGAGTGAGGGTATCTTCGTCCTGCATTGCACGGATCGCGGCCACACCGGAGGCGCAGGCCAGCGGATGGCCGGCGTATGTCAGGCCACCGGGCAAGGCACGGGTCCGGAGCCAGTCATGGATTTCCGTTGTGACCGACATGGTGCCCAGCGGCACATAGCCCGAGTTGATCCCTTTGGCTGAGGTCAGGATGTCGGGTGTTACCCCCCAGTGATCGACGGCGAACCATTTTCCGGTGCGCCCGAAGCCGGCCATGACCTCATCAGCAATCAGCAGGATGCCGTATTTGGAGCAGGTCTCGCGGATCGACTGCATGTAGCCATCAGGCGGCACGATGATGCCGTTGGTGCCGACGACCGGTTCAAGGATGACCGCAGCAACCGTGTTGGGGTCTTCGTACATCAGCAACTCTTCGAGATGCGGCCCCCCTTTCGCAACGGGACAGTTGGCAGGGTCGGTGTGTCCGGTGGGCAAGCGATAGAGATAAGGATCGAGCATGCGCACGACACCAGGCATGTCCGCGCGGGTCAGATGGTGCCGGGGGTCACCGGTAAGTGACAACGTGCCGCCGGTCGCGCCATGGTAGCTGCGGTATCGCGCGATAATTTTGTGGCGGCCCGTGTAGTGGCGGGCCAGACGCACGGCCATCTCGTTGGCGGCCGCGCCGCCGGTTGTGAAAAAGGTCGACGTGATGTCGCTTGGCGTGATGTCGACCATCAGCGCGGCAAGTTCCGAACGTACATCGCTGCCCATTGCGGGTCCGATGTAGCAAAGCTTGTCGGCCTGATCCTTGATCGCTTGCACGATCTTCGGGTGCTGGTGGCCGAGGTTTGCATTGACCAGTTGGCTTTGGAAATCCAGATACCGTTTCCCGTCGCTGTCCCAGAACCACGATCCCTGCGCTCCGGTGATCACGCGAGGGCGGTTGCCCTGCGGAGACCAGCTTTGCAGGTAATGGTCAGCGTGCATGTCTTTGACCCAGTCTGGATCATCGGTCGGGAACATGTTTGGAAGCTCGTTCATTGGATGCGTCCTTAGTCGAAAATAGCGGTTGGCTGGCCAAGTGCGGCGGAGTCCGGAGTGACGCCCAAACCCGCACTTTCGGGTGGGGCGATGCGCCCCTGACTGCGGGTTGGACCGTCAGGTGCAAGCCGTGGGCCAACATAGTGTGACAGATCGCACGTGTTCATGATCCCCCGCTGCGGTGTGCTGGCTGCAAGATGCAGAAGCGCGGCAGTGGTGATGTCGCTGCCCCAAGTGTCTTCGATGCACATCTGCGTTCCGAGCGTCAGACAAAGATCGCGGCACCGGCGCATGGCGGACAAGCCCCCCATTTTTGAAAGTTTCAGCGCCGCGGCGTCCATGCAGCCAGCCTGATGGCCGGCGATCAGGCTATCGATGTCCCTTGCGCTTTCATCAAGCTTCATCGGCAAGCCCGTTGCTTTGCGCACATGGGCGCATTCTTCGATGGTTGCGCAGGGCTGTTCCAGCATGATGTCGAGGTGGCTCACCGCGCGCCCGACCCGTGTGGCCGTCAGTGCGTCCGCGCCGCAGTTCCAATCCCCATAGACCAGCGGTCCCTGACCAACTGCCTCGCGCACCTGAATGAGGCGCGCAACATCGGCTTCCCAGTTGGCATCGGCGCCGAGTTTGACCTGAAACTGGCGCATGCCCTGCGCAAAGGCGTCCTTGGCAATGCGGGCCATTTCTTCGGGTGCGATGCAGGTGACGGAATGATAAAGCGGCATGTCCTTGACAGCACGCCCACCAAGCAGCGCATAGAGCGGCAGGCCCGCGGCCTGTGCGGTTAAGTCCCAAAGCGCTGTGTCGACTGCGGATTTTGCATAATCGTGGCCAAGGAGGTGTTTGTTGAGCCGCTCCATCAGGGCTTCCGGACCAATTGGGCTGGCTCCTAGAAGCACCGGGACCATTTCCTGAATGGCAGGGACCACACCGCCGGAATATGCGGGCAAATAATGCGGAATCGGGCAGACTTCGCCCCAACCGGAGAGCCCCGTGTCCGTGTCCAAGCGGACCACGGTCGTTGTTACCGTATCGCAGGTTTTTCCGTCCGCCATGTAGTATGTTTCGTGACTGGTCAGCGGCACCTGCCAGACAGAGACGCGGGTGAGTTTCATGCGGTGGCCTCGTACGTTGCAACGGGCGGGCCGAGGGCCTCCTCATCCGGATGGACCCCAAGGCCCGGCGTTTCCGGCAAGTGCAAATGTCCGTCTTGGTTGCGGGGGCCGCGCCCGCCCGCGATGTCGACGGTCAGCATGTCCTGGCAGGCCCAGACCGCGTGGCAGGCATGATCCGGGATGGTTGCGGCGAGGTGCAGGGCTTCTGTATCGGCCAGAACCGATCCGCCGGTCGCCATGACAAACATGTCGATGCCGTGCGCCAGTGCTATGTCCCGCATGCGGGCGGCCTTTGTCAGCCCCCCGACGCGATTGAGCTTGATGCCAAATACCTCAGCCAGCCCATCGCGTGCGATGCGGGCGGCGTCCTGCAACGTTACGAGGGATTCGTCGACGGACACAGGAGCACTATGGAGGGGGCGAATAGCAGCAATGTCGTCCAGCGTTTCGCCGGGTTGTTCGAACATCACGTGCAGATCTTCGGTTGCCCGCATGACTCGCAAAGCCTGTTGTCGCGTCCAGCCGCGGTTTACATCATACAGCACGATTTCGCCCTCGCGCCGGATGCTTTCGACATCCCGGATACGCGCGATATCTCGTTCTACGTCTCCTCCGATTTTGACGGAATGGGCGACATAGCCGCGCTGGCGGTAGCGATCCATGACGGCGCGGGTTTCGTCGACAGTTTTTGCGCCGACAGAGCTTGCGATCGGGCGGGGCGTGCGGGATCCACCGCCCATCAAATCGGCTATTGGCAAGCCTGCGGCCTGTCCGGCGATGTCCCAGCAGGCCATATCAATCGGGGATTTTGCGTAAAGATGGCCGGGCAGAGCGAGGTCCATGGCGCGTTCGACATCGAGCACGCGGCGCGGGTCCAGCCCAGTCAGGAAAGGGGCGATTGTCTGGATGCCTGCGCGGATGCCGGGCCCGTGGGCTGGCACATAAGTGTGCCCCCACGGTGTGCCTTCGCCCCAGCCCGTGATCCCCGCATCCGTGTCGATGCGCACAAATGTGGCGTCCAGCACCTCGAACTTGAGGCGCCCGCCGGAGAGCCAGTAGGGGTGCTCGAGCGGCAAGTCTTTGTGGAAGACAGTGATGCGGGTGATTTTCATTGTGGCTCTGTGTCCTCTGCCAATTCTGGAAGATCGGAAAAATCGCCGTCGCGGAGTCGGTCGCGTGCCTCCATCAAGGCGAAGCCCAAAAGATTGCCACCTTGCCATTTGGAGGGATCGGAGGCTGCCGGATCGTCCTTGCCCAGCCCGATACCCCAAATTGGGTCCATCGGGCTTGCTTCGACGAGTATTTTGCTCCCCGTGGTCTGAAGGTATCTGCCTAGGTCCGTGTTTTTGCGAAATTTCAGGATGCAGCCGCGCAAGACGATGCCGTAGGACTCACGATCCCAAATGGTGCCGTCGAAGTCAGCGACCTGACGCCCGAGCGCTTTGGCTTTACCGGGGTTGTCTTTGGCGCCAAGGATTTGGGCTTCGGTCGCTGTGTCGCCAAACAGGCGGGCTTTCTCCGCCATCATCCAATGTTCTGCTGTGTCATATCGAATGCCGCGATGGGAGAAACCAGCGGGGAACCATTGGCTGAACACGGCCGGTGAGGCCTGGTCTGCACGGCCTTTGTGGCTCCAGAAGAAAAGGAACTTGGTTTTGGGGTGGCGAGCGGCGTCAATAGCCCACTGCTGATTGTACTTTGGTGTACTCACGTTGGCGTCTCAAATGTAGCTACGGCTGTGCCGAGGCTATCAAAATCGGGATCGACGCCAAGACCCGGTAGGTCGGGGGCGTAGAGTTTTCCATCCCTTGCAACGGGACCGCCGATGCCGGTGGAGCGGGTGTTGTAGTTCATCAGGTCGGTTGTGTTTTGCAGGTATTCCGGCGGCGTTGAGGCAGCGAAGTGGGCCACCACCGAGGACGAAATTTCGCCGCCCCAGGTGTCTTCGGCCACCACAGGGATGCGGTTTTCGACCAGGTAGTCGCGCACGCGGCGGGCTTTGGTCAGACCGCCGAGGTTGGAGAGTTTCAGGCAACAGACTTCGGCCCCTCGATCTGCGACGATGCGTTGGGCTACGTGCATGCCGGTCAGGCATTCATCAAGTTTCATCGGCTGAGTGGCAACCCGGCGAACCTGCTGACATTCCTCGTAAGTGCGGCACGGCTGCTCAAGAATGTAATCCAAATCACACGTTGCTCGGGCCACCCTTATGGCATTGTCCACGCGCCAACCCTGATTGGCGTCGGCCATGGCCTTTTCGCCCGGTTTCAAAAGCGGCACAGTGGCGCGGATGCGTTCGATATCGGTGGCCCAGTCAGATCCGACTTTGATCTGGAACTGGCGATAGCCATTGGCCCGGTGGCGGTCGAGTTCGGCGATGGTTTCCTCGCGCGACCTCTGGGGCGCCACCCGGTACATTGGAGCTCCCTCCGTGAGCTTGCCTCCGAGCAGCATCCAGACAGGTTGGGTACTCGCCTTGCCGAGAATGTCCCAACAGGCGGCATCGAAGGGCGCTTTGGCATAGCCGTGGCCTTGCACGGTGTTGTCCAGAATTTGCTCGATCTGCCCCAGTTGCCGCGGGTCCGCACCCAGCAGCTTTGGAGCGACCAGTTTAGCAAGCGCCTCAACCCCTTCTGAGTGGGCCACCATGTAGTTTTCGCCACAAGGCGTGAACTCGCCGCATCCCTGAAGACCTGCGTTGGTATCGATCACAACCACTGAGGCGATTGCTGTTTCGATGGCATTTCCGGCACCCCAACCATAGCTTCCGTCAACGTAGGGCAAGGGTGTTTTGTAAATTCGGATACGGGTGATTTTCATACGCGCACCTCGTTCGGCGCGGTCTGGAGGAGACCCTTACCTTTAGAAAAAAGTCGATTTGTGCTAAGTTCTGCTTGGTTTCGCGCCGTTTCCGCACGTTGGTGCGAGGCCTTATTTTTATAGTTTTTTTGTTTGGAGAGTATTATGAAACGAGCGAATTCCATTTCTGTTGAAGAACTTACCGCCGTCGCCGAAAAGGCGGCGCATGAAGTGCTGGGCAGTCGCATGAAGGAACTCGGCGCCGGTGTCGACATCGGCATTTTCCCCGACATCGGGACTGTGGGCCTAATTTGGCGCGATCCCGTATTTGACCGGTTTGATGCGGTACAGATGTTGGATGCGTCCAAGAAAATTGCGTCGATGATGGGGCCTGTCGCCGAGGGTGCCAGACCGAGCGTGCGCGTTTTTGATGGCGGCGTTACAGCCGGATTTTTCCCGGTGGAGCCGATCATTATGCGAGAGTTGTTTTGACGGATGACACTCTGACCTGTCCATCGTCCCAACCGGACATGGACGGGGCGCAGGTGCTTGGTGTCGTTGAACGCGATGGTGACAGCGCGGAGTTGAGGTACCTCAATGCCACGCTTGCGGTCAGCGATGCGGTGCTGGACGCGACCGGTAATGTTCCTCCCACATTGGTTTACCGGTTCGCGGCCCCCTGCGTGAGCAGCAAATGCACCCATTTTTCCGACGGGGCGTGCCAATTGGCCACCCGCATTGCGCGGTCTTTGGAACCGACGGTCGACGGCCTGCCGCCTTGCGCGGTCCGCAAGACCTGCCGATGGTATCGGCAGGAAGGTGCGCCGGCATGCCATCGGTGCCCGCAGGTTGTGACGCAGGTCAACGATGCACAGGATCCTCTCTATGCCGTCGCGCTTCCTGAACCGGAAGTGGCGCAGGGGTAGGCCCTTGTCGGACAAGTCAGGGAAGCGGGCGGCGCAGGTCATGTTTCGCCCGCTTTTGCTTTTTTCCGATAGGTCAGCGCACTGGCGATCAGAACCGAAAGCGCGTCCTTGCTGATCTCCCGATCCAGCGGGATGTGGAGCGCGCGGCTTCCGTCGTAGGAAAACTCGGGAAAGAGTGCGCGCCAGTCACTGACCAGTGTTGTCTGGCAATGCACAAGCAGGTCGATGCGGTCCGGCGTTTTCTGAGACCAGTTCAGCCGGATTGGCGTGCCGATCCGCTTGGGGGGCGCAAAGCTGGGCTGTCCCCATTTGAGAGCTTCCTCAACTGCGACTCCGGTTTCTGTTGCTGTTGCGTGAATGAGTGCACGCAGGTTGAGCATCGCGCTGCGGGGCTGTTCCGGCAGGGCTGTGATGAGGTCGGAAACATCTGTGGATTCAGTCATGTCGTCTCCGTCGGAGTGAGAACAGGCGGGCTGTCAAAGCCGTTGCGCCACAGGACCAGAGCCAACAATGGGCGACTGTGCGTGTCGGTCGCATGCGGTTGGTTGGCGGCGTGAAAAACCGTGTCACCCGGCGCACAGGTGCGAGCAGGTTTTCCGTGTGCGTGAAAGGTCGCCGATCCGGCGATCACAAGATAGATTTCCTCGCCGGGGTGCTCGTGGAATGGGTAAGGCAATTCGGCAGGCATGTAGACCATCCAAGCCCACATTTGCCGACTGGAGAAGGCGCCGCCGTCACCGATAATGCAGTAGCATCCAAAGCGGGACATAAAATCGTCCCCAATGTCCGTGTCCTTGTAGGTTTCCCGCCACCGTGCATGCGGAGATGCCAATCGCAAGGCGTTCCAAAGTGCAGGTTGCTTCGCGTCTGCCAAGTCGTTTTCTGATGTGAATAGGTCCGCTGCCGGAATGTGGAATGGCGCCACGTCTTGCGGGATAATGTCGGTGGGGAACGCGCAGAAAGACCGCAGGTCCACATGCGCTTCATGTGTCTTTCTGACTTCCTGAAGAAGCGTATCCCACACCTGCCGTGTCACGGTACGACCACGATGTTGCCGGTGTGTTTTTTCTCGATGAAGGCAGCCTGCGCGTCACGCAGCTCTTCCAACGGATAGGTGGCGGCAAGTGCGGGTTTGATATCGCCGGCCTCAATGTAGCGGATCAGGTTTGGAGTGACCTCGAGATCAATGATAGTGGATCCTGTGAAAGTCAGATCGCGCAGATAGAGCGTGCGCAAATCCAGATCGACCATCGGACCGGCGATGGCACCGGAGGTGGTCAAGCGCCCCCCTCTTTCAAGAACATCCACTAGCGTCGGCCAGTTAGGCCCACCAACGACGTCGGCGAGCACTGTGATTTTCTCGTCTCCCAGCGCTTTGCGGATATTGTCCGGCGCGCGCGGCAGGACGATGTCGGCTCCGAGTGCGGCCACGTCGCCGTGTTTGGCTTCGGACGCCAGCGCGACAACGCGGGCGCCACGGCGTTTTGCCAGTTGCACAAGTGCGCCACCCACGCCCCCTGATGCACCCGGAATGAGGACGGTGTCGGCGGCCGTGACCTTGGCCCGTTCAAGCATGCCTTCGGCGGTTGAATAGGAGCAGGAAAAGGTTGCCAGTTCCGCGTCAGAGAGTGCTGATTTGACGGACAGAGCGTTGCGTGCAGGCAGGACGGTGTATTCCGCGTAGCCACCATCCATTTCCGACCCGAAGTAGCCGGTTTTGTTCATGTTCAGCAGATCGTCAGGATCGCGCAGCCAGTTGTCGGTGATGATGCGTTCGCCAATGCGATCTGGACTGATGTCAGCGCCGACAGCAACGATTTCGCCGCAAACGTCTGCGCCTTGGATCCTCGGAAAGGTGATCGGTGCGCCGCCCCATGTGGGGTCATCTTCGTCCGGAGTAGCATCGGTGGCAGCGTCCGTTGCCCCCGAGATGGCTTTGGAGTACCAGCCCACGCGCGTATTCACATCGGTATTGTTGAGACCGCAGGCGCCAACACGCACCAGAACCTGATCTGAAGCCGGAGTCGGGACAGGCCAGTCAGTGCGCCATTCGTACATTTCCAGGTCCCCGTGCCCGGTGAGTATCATGGCGTTCATGGTGGTCGGTATGGTCATCTTGGTCGGTCCTATGTTGGGATCGAAATGGAGGGGCGGTCTTTGTCGCACCTAGTGTGACACCTCCAATCTGTTTTTTGCAAAAGAAGTTGGACGTCGTCTCCTTATTCGGCCGCGCGTGGCTGCGCGTCGGTGCGCGGCAATGTGGACATGGGATCATAGATCGGCTCGGCCAAAACGCGGGCGGTCCGCGTCAGGCCCGCTATCAGGACCGACAGGTTTGTGCCGGGCTGTGCTGCCGCGGGTTTGAGATAGGCGAATGCGAGGATTTTGCCGACGGTATGGCCGTAAGCAACCGACGCGGTCGAGCCAACGACCGTGTCGTCGAGCAAAACGGCTTCGCCACCGTGGCCGTCATGTGCGCCATCTGGCTCGATTTCCAGATAGGCGCAGACCCAAGGCATGGCGTCGCTGTTCAGAGTTTTTTCCTTGCCGAGATAGTCTTTGTCGGTGCGGGCAAACCGCAAAACATCGGCTTCGGCCAGTGTGACTTCATTGGTCAGTTCGCCTGCGCCTTTGAAACCTTTCTCCATGCGCAGGGCGTTCATGGTGAAACTGCCGTAGTCCGTAAGACCATGGGCATCGCCAGCGGCGGAAAGGGCTTCGTAGACCGGGAGCGTTGCCGCGCGTTCCATGTGCAGTTCCCATCCCAGTTCGCCGGCATAGGACATCCGGAAAGCCCACACCGGATGTCCGGCAAGGGTAATTTTTTGGGCGGACAGCCATCGGAAGCTTGCGTTGTCGAGCGGGGCGTCAGTACAGGCGGCCATGATGTCCCGGCTGCGGGGGCCATTCAGGGAAAGGGCGCACCAGTCGTTGGAGCGGTTGATGGTGGTGATGTTGTGGCTGTGTTGATGGGCCGCGATGTGATCGAGCAAGCGTTGTTCGAAGAACGCGGCGCAGACGAGGTAGTACCGCGCGTCCGCAAGTTTCACGACAGTGCATTCCAGTTCGATCCGACCCGCGCGGTTGAGCATATGTGTCAGGGCGATGCCGCCTGTCTTTTGCGGCAGGCGATTGGCACACAGGTAATCGAGAAGCTTCTCGGCATCGGGGCCGGTGACTTCGACCTTGGTGAAAGCCGAGATGTCCATGATGCCGGCGGCCTCGCGCACAGCCTTGCATTCCAAAGCGACCATATCGTGCACCGGTGTACGCCCGAAACCGTAGTGGTCTTCTTGTGCGACGCCGTTGCGCGCGAACCAGCGGGGGCGTTCGTGGCCATAGACTTCTTCGTGCACCGCGCCTTTGGAGTTCAAAGTCTCATAGAGCGGGGAAGGTTTGACCGGTCTGCCTGCAAGCCGGTTGAAATGCGGGAAAGGGATTTCGTGACGGAGGCAGTAGTCTTCCCGTGCCTTGATCACCTGCCAGTCTTTGGTGGCGTAGTCGCCGAAGCGGCGAGGGTCATAGTCGCGCATGGAGATGTCAGCCGAACCGTGCACCATCCAGCGGGCGAGTTCTCGTGTCAGACCGGGGCCCCAGCCGATGCCGATTTGAGTGCCGCAGCAGCACCAGTAATTACGCACACCCGGGGCAGGGCCAACCAGCGGATTGCCGTCCGGCGGGTGGCTGATGGCGCCGTGGACTTCGCGCGTGATTCCGAGTTCGGCGAAAATCGGCATCCGGTTGAGGCTTTCCTCAAGCCACGGCATGACACGGTCATAGTCTGCATCAAACAGCCAGTTTTCGTATTCCCAAGGGCACTCGTCGTGCCAGACCGAATTGGGGTTTTCCTTTTCGTAGATCCCGATAAGGCCGCGTTGTTGTTCCATGCGGATGTAGCCGGACACTTTCTTGTCATCGCGAATGACAGGCAGTTCACGGTCGAGATTGGCAAATTCGGGAACCGGTTCTGTCACAAAGTAGTGGTGCGTCATTGAGGTCATGGGCAGTTGAAGGCCGGACCACTCGCCCATTTGACGCGCATAGGTGCCGCCCGCGTTGACCACATGTTCACAGGTGATGGTGCCGCGCTCGGTTTCCACGATCCATTCACCATTGTGCGCTTGAGTTATTTTGGTGGCTCGGGTGTGGCGGAAGATTTGTACACCCTTTGCACGGGCGCCGGCGGCCATCGACATCGTCACGTTTGTCGGGTCAACGTGACCGTCATCCGGAGTATATAGAGCTCCTTTTACCCCCTCGAGATTATAGAAAGGGTGCTTGGTTGCGACGAAAGCCGGATCGACCAATTCAATGTTGAAGCCAAGGCTGCGGCCCACGGCCAGTGTGTGTCGTAACCAATCCATTTCGTCGTCTGTGTACGCGAGGCGGAACGACCCGCAGCCGTGCCATGTCACGGGTTGGCCCGTTTCCCGCTCCAGCGCACCGGAGTAGAGATCGATGTTGTAATCGACGCATTTGCCAAGCGAGAAGGACGATGTCGAGTGCGTAATCTGACCTGCGGCATGCCAGGTCGATCCGGACGTTAGTTCAGCCTTTTCCAGAAGGACCGTGTCCGCGCCCCAGCCTTCGTGACCCAGATGATAGGCCAGTCCGACACCCATGACGCCGCCGCCAACGATCACAACACGGGCGTGAGAGGGGAGATCTTTTTGTGCCATTTTACGACTCGCTCGGTACAGATGTTTGCTCTTGGCAAGCTATGCAATCATCTGTACCGTCGTCAATCATGAATGACACAGATGTATCAAATACCGTTTTGGAGCGCCTGAGCGGGGAGTGGGACAACCTCACGCCCGAGGCGCAAAAAGCTGCGCGCTATGTGCTTGAAAACCCTAATTCTGTTGGGGTTTCGACCGTGCGCGAAATCGCGGAATTCGCGGAGGTGAAACCCAATACCTTTGTGCGCATGGCGCGGCAGGTTGGCTTTGAGGGGTACGAGGATTTTCGCGAGCCGTTCAAGGAGGCGATTCGCGAGGGGCACGTCGGATTTCCGGATCGGGCGCGCTGGTTGCAGGAAGTGCGTCAGTCCGGAGGGCTGGGCGGGCTTTATGCCGATATGGTCGGCGCGGCGATCCGCAACATAGAAGAAACCTTTGCGGGTGTTTCTGAAGATGCGCTGCGCGAGGCGGCGGAGGCGATCTGGAATTCGCGCACCGTCTACACCCTTGGCGTGGGCGTGAACAATTCCAACGCGCGAAACTTTACCTATTTGGCCTCCACAGGGATGACGCAGTTCAATGCGATCCCGCGCCCGGGCTCTACGGCGGTCGACGATCTGGCCTGGGCGGACAGCCGCGATGTGCTGATTGCCATTACCTGTAAGCCCTATCGGACCGAGGTCGTCGAGGCAGTACAGATTGCCAAAGAACAAGGCATGACCGTGGTGGGGATCTCCGACAGCCTTGCCAGTCCGATCATTCGCGGGGCGGACCACGGGTTTGTGGTCGCAGCAGATACCCCTCAGTTTTTCCCGAGTTCGGTCAGCACCATCGCACTGCTTGAAACCCTGCTCAGTTTTGTGATCGCGGTCGCGACACCGGAGATCGTTGAGCGGGTGGAAAAATTCCACGCCCGCCGGCACCAGCTTGGCATCTACAAGGACGAGGCGACATGACAGAGGCACTGACACGCTCGCTGGAGGCGCGGTATTACACGGCGCCAGAGGTTTACGAGGCAGAGAAGCAAGGCTTGCTGTCCCGAACGTGGCAATTTGCCGGGCATGTCAGCCAAATCCCCGAGGTTGGGGCCTATTTCGCTTTCGAGATTGCCGGGGAGAGCCTTTTTGCCATTCGCGGACGCGATATGGTCGTGCGCGTTTTCTACAATGTGTGCCAGCATCGGGCGCATCAGTTGGTCGAGGGCACCGGCAGCACCCGCGTGGTCGTCTGCCCCTATCACCAGTGGACCTACGAGCTTACCGGCGGGTTGCGGGCTGGCCCGAATATCAAATCCGTACCGGGGTTTGATCGGGCCAAGGTGTGTCTGACCGAAGTACGCTGCGAGGATTTTCTTGGGTTCCTGTTTGTAAACCTCGACAAAGATGCTGCTCCGATGGACGAGTGGTATCCGGGTGTTCGGGCTGAGATTGCGGAATATGTGCCCCATGTGCGCGAACTTGCGCCCGTGGAGTGGGTTGAATGCCCCGAAAACTGCAACTGGAAGGTCTCTGTTGAAAACTATTCGGAGTGTTACCACTGCCCGACCAACCACCCGACTTTTGCCGAAGGGGTGGTTAAGCCGGAAACCTACGATATTCAGCCAGACGCCGGTGGAGGGTACGTCCTGCGTCATGTGACCGAGTGCCAGAGCCTTGAGAAAATGACTTACCCCATCGATATGTCCGTGCCGCATGCAGGGGACTATCAGAGCTGGTTTCTTTGGCCGATGTTTTCGTTCCAGTGTTATCCGGGCAACGTGCTGAATACCTATCACTGGCGGGCTGAGGCGGTGGACCAATGCACGGTCTGGCGCGGTTGGTACACCGTTGAAGGTGAAGAAAGTGACGTCATTCGCAAGTTGGCGGTGCAGGATCGGGAAACCACCGTTGCCGAGGACATCGAATTGGTTGAGTCCGTTCAGCGCGGATTGCAATCACGCGGATATGTTCCCGGTCCGCTGGTGCTGGATCCTGCATGCGGCGTGATGAGCGAACATTCCATCCGGCGGTTGCAGCAATGGATGCGCGAGGCAGTGGATGGGTGAGCGGGACATGATGATGCCGGAAAACTGGCGCGAGGAGCACAAACTGTTCCAGCATCAGGTGACGTTCACCTGTCCTCCGTTTGACTATGATGCTGCGCCAAGTGATTTCCTGCGGATGGCGCCCGACAGTGTCGGGGTGCACGGCTGGATGCTGCATGTGCCGGACTATGTGCACGGGCTGGATCAGCGCAAAGCCAACTTCTCGATGATGGAGGATTTCTGCCACTTGAGTGCGCGAAATGGCGCAGATGTGGCGGCGCAAGTCGGGTCGAATTGGGTGCATGCCAGCGGCCTCGGTGTGGAAGGGGTTCGTGCACATTGCGAAGCCTTGTCAGAACGCTTCGACCTTCATTTTCACATGGCGGGATATGCGATGGTGGAGGCCCTGCGGGCTCTCAATGTCGAGAAAGTTGCGCTGAATGCCGCCTATCATTGGCCAGCTTGGTGGCAGGGTACAGTCCGGTTTCTTGAAGAAGCGGGGTTTGACGTTCTCTGGGCCGGTAATTTTCATGACCAAGGTTGGTTTGACAGCCAAGAAGATGTGAACGACTGCCGTTGGGTGTTTGAAGGCAATCTTGCCGCGAAATCCTTTGATTATGTGGCCGAACAGGCGCCTGAAGCAGATGCTTACCTGATAAACGGCATGTGTAATTTTCGCAGTGGTGCCAATGGATTGCCAGAGCGTCCTCTGCATTTGACAAGGATGCTGGAAGCGCGACTTGGCAAGCCGGTCGTGGGGCATGACACCGCGCTTTATTGGCGCGTTTTCAAGAGCCTCGGGCTGGCGCCGACAATAGCGCGCGGGACTTTGCTGGAGAGCCTAAATGCATAAAATCGTTGCTTTATGGGCTGTGCCCAGATCGACCTCTACCGCGTTTGAGTGGATGATGCGCCAGAGGGGCGATCTGGAGTGTCTGCACGAGCCGTTTGGAGAGGCTTGGTATCAAGGCGAAGAACCACTTTGGCACAGGTACAAGGAAGGCGAGGTTGTGACACCTGGCCTCACGCTTGAAAGTGTCTGGGCTGACATTCAGGCGTTGGCCCAAAATGGCCCCGTCTTTCTCAAGGACTTTCCGCACTACATCAGCCACATGTGGGACTTCGAGTTTCTTGGCCATTTTACCCATGCTTTTCTGATCCGTGATCCGGCAAAGACCATCACTTCGATGGCCGACAAATGGCCGGATTTTCACGAAGGCGAGGTTGGGTTTCCCGAGCAGCGGGCCCTGTTCGATTTGTTGTGGGCGCTCAATGGATCGCCGCCGCCTGTGATCGACAGTGACGATTTGCTTGAAAATCCCGAGGGTATGACCGAGGCGTTCTGTGCAGCCGTCGGGCTCCCATTTAAGCCCGAAGCACTAAGCTGGGAAGCTGGCGGGGATCCTTCTGCACACAGTTGGTGGGATGGTGGGTCTTTCCACTCGAATTTGGCGAAGTCCACCGGACTTGTTGCGCAGCCGCGACGCTATGTGTCGCTCGCGGACCTGCCGGAGCGAGTGCACGCGGTGCACCGTCGCATGAAACCACACTATGACCGAATGTTTGCGCATCGGCTGAGACCTGAGGAAAAGGCATGAAAAGCTACTGGCAGAATTTTATCGACGGTGCGTGGGTCGACGGCGGTGCAGGCCGGATCGCGGTGCAAGATCCCGCCACTTCGGAGCAGATAGCTGAACATGCACTGGCGGATGCTGGGGATGTCGACAAAGCTGTCCAAGCTGCGAGGCGGGTGCATCGGTCTGGCGCCTTGCGCGACTTGCGCCCTGTCGAGCGCGGGCGCATGGTGCAGGCGATGGGGCGGTATCTGCTGGAGAATCTCGACGAGATCGCACCGGTCCTTACGGCGGAGCAGGGCAAGCCGCTCTGGGAAAGCCGGATCGAAATTGAAGGCGCTGCGCGGTACTTCGAATACTATGGAAATCAGGCTGAAACGGTGGAAGGCCGGTCAATTCCGCTGGGCGCCGGCTATTTTGATTTCACCACTTACGAGCCGATGGGCGTTTCGGCACAGATCATTCCCTGGAACTATCCGGTGGAGATGACCGCACGTTCGTTGTCAGCAGCGCTCGCGACGGGAAACGCTTGCGTCATCAAGTCGCCCGAACTGACACCTTTGACGAATGCATGGTTTGCGAAAGCGGCCGAGCATGTCGGACTTCCGAACGGCGCGGTGAACGTGCTTTGCGGCCTAGGGCGCGATGCAGGGGCCGCTTTGGCAGGGCATCCGGACGTGAACCAGATCGTGTTCACCGGCTCTGTTCAGACCGGCATTGCCATTGCCACGGCTGCGGCCGCCAACGTCGTGCCCTGCGTGCTTGAACTTGGCGGCAAGTCAGCGGCGATCGTGCATGAAGACGCGGATCTGGAGGCATTCGAAACCGACATTCGCTGGGGGATTTTCTTCAATGCGGGGCAGGTTTGCTCTGCCATGTCCAGAGTGATCGTGCACGAGAGCCGCCATGATGAACTGGTCGAACGCGCCGCAAAAATCGCGAGCGGCCTGATCGTGCGGCCCGGGGAGGAGAGCCCGGAATTCGGCGCAAATATGGGTGCGATGGTGAGCGAAGGCCAGAGAGACCGCGCCGTGCACATGGTCAGCCGTGCTCAGGAGCAAGGCGCACGCGTGGTGACCGGCGGAAGGGCGCTCAATCGCGCCGGCGCCTTCATGGAGCCTACTGTTTTGAGTGGGGTCACGGGGGACATGGAAATCGCACAGCAAGAGGTGTTTGGTCCGGTTCTTTCGGTCTTGCCGTTTGCCAGCGAAGCCGAAGCCGTCGAGATCGCGAATGGCACCGACTATGGCCTTGTTGGCGGTGTTTTCACGCGCGACACCGATAGGGCGATGCGTGCGGCACGGGATGTTCGCGCGGGGCAGGTGTTTGTGAACGAATGGTACGCCGGCGGAGTCGAGACGCCGTTCGGCGGATATGGAAAATCCGGCTATGGCCGCGAAAAGGGGCGCGAGGCGCTCTGGAATTATGTGCAGACCAAAAATGTGGCGATCAAGCTGGGAGGCGGGGCATGAGTTTTGATGAGGATCTTTTCCTGATTGGGTTGGAACAGCGCAAAGCAACTTTGGGCGCGGAGTACGTGGAGAAAAACCTCGCAGCAGCGGATGATTTTACGCGGCCGTTTCAGGAAGCGATGACCGCCTGGTGCTGGGGCTTTGGCTGGGGCGATGACGTGATCGATGCAAAGACACGGTCGATGATGAACCTCAGTATGATTGGCGCTCTGGGAAAAATGGCGGAGTGGGAGACCCACCTCAAAGGCGCGCTGAACAATGGCGTCTCTGTTGAAGAGGTGCGGGCCATCATTCATGTGGTGGCGATTTATTGCGGTGTGCCGCAAGGCTTGGAGTGTTTCCGCGTGGCGCGTCGCGTGTTCGAGGAACGCGATCTCATTTGATCCGGCTTTGCGGCAGGTCTGTTGCGCATCCACGGTACGTGCTGAACTTGGCGGCGCCTCTGTGATGGGGTACTCCGGAAGAAAGCTCTCTTCTGCGGACCTTATCCATGCATAGCCCACACCCACTGACGCGCGATCTTGTTCTTGTCGGCGGCGGACATGCGCATGCGCTGGTGCTGCGCATGTGGGGCATGAAACCACTTGCTGGCGCGCGTCTTACCCTGATTAATCCCGGGCCGACGGCGCCATACTCCGGCATGCTTCCGGGACACATCGCGGGTCACTACTCGCGCGAAGACCTTGAGATCGATCTGGTCAAGCTTGCCCGTTTCGCAGGAGCGCGGTTGATCATGGCGCCCGCGACCTCCATTGACCCTGTCGCCAAAACCGTCACCGTCATGGGGCGGGGCGAGATCGGGTATGATGTGGCGTCCCTTGACGTTGGTATCCACGGTGATTTGCCGTTTATCGACGGGTTTGCCGAGTATGGTATCGGGGCAAAGCCCCTTGATCGATATGCCAGGAAATGGGCGGCGTTTCTGGAGGCTGTGGAAAACGACCTCGCGCCGGAAGTGGCTGTGATCGGGGGCGGAATAGCCGGCGTGGAGCTGGCATTGGCCATGGGGCATGCGCTCAAAGTGAAAGGCGCGGTGCCGAAGATCACCCTGATTGAGGCGTCGGAAAAGATTACGCCGCAAACGCCGGGCGCGGAGGAACCTTTGCAAAAAGCCATGGCACGAATGGGTGTCAAAGTGCTCACAGATGCAAGCGTTGTCGGTGTCACTCGGGACCGCGTCCTGCTTGCGGATGGGCGACAGGTTGCCAGCCGGTTTTCGGTTGGCGCCGCAGGCGGGTTTGCCCATCCCTGGCTGGCGAATTCGACGCTGCCTCTTACGGACGGCGGCTTTGTACGGGTGTCTCAGACGTTGCAGGCCGAAGGATATGACGATCTGTTTGCCGTTGGTGATTGCGCCGAACTGACGGATACACCGCGCCCCAAGGCTGGTGTCTTTGCCGTGCGTGCTGCGCCGGTGTTGAAGCACAACCTCAAAGCGGCGTTGACCGGGCGGAGGATGCGCTCTTTCAAACCGCAAGAAGACTATCTCAAATTGGTGTCCTTGGGCGGCAAACGTGCTCTGGCAGCCAAGTACGGCAAGACATTTTCTGGGACTGGTCTCAAAGCGCCATTGTGGCGGTGGAAAAACCATATCGACCGGAAGTTCATGCGCAAGTTTGATCGCTTGCCGTCAATGCCCCAACCAAAGGTGCCGCGAGAGATCGCAGACGGACAGCTCGACAAACAGCCTATGTGTGGAGGTTGTGGTTCCAAGGTGGGCGCAGGCACCCTTGCAAAGGCGTTGCAGGGGATGCCGTCGCTGGGGCGCGCGGATGTGCTGTCCGGTCCGGGGGATGACGCGGCGGTGCTGTCCATCGGCGAAAAAGAGCAGGTCATGACGACGGATCACCTGCGCGGATTTAACGAAGACCCGGGCCTGATGGCCCGGATTGTGGCAGTACACGCACTGGGCGATATCTGGGCTATGGGTGCCACTCCGCAGGCCGCACTTTTGTCAATCATCCTGCCGCGCATGGCGGAACCACTTCAAGCTCGAACGATGGCAGAGATTCTGCGGGAAGCCGGCGATGTGCTGAAAGGGGCGGGTGCCGAGATCGTCGGCGGGCATTCGACGATGGGCGCCGAGATGACCATCGGCTTGACCTTGACGGGGCTTCTGGACCGCTCAGCGATCACAATTGCGGGCGCGCAGGTAGGGGACGCCTTGATACTGACGCGGCCTATCGGGTCGGGCACTGTGCTGGCTGCGGAAATGCAAGGCAAGGCGCGTGGGCGTGATGTCGCCGAGATGCTGGCGCGTATGGCCGTACCGCAAAGCGATGCTGCCGGTGTCTTGCAAGATGCGCACGCCATGACCGACGTTACCGGCTTCGGTCTGGCGGGTCACCTGATGGCAATCTGCCGCGCCTCCGGAGTTGCCGCCGAACTCGATTTGGCGTCCGTTCCGACCTATGCAGGTGCCGAGGCGCTCGCGGCTGCCGGTCATCGTAGCACGATCTATCAAAGCAATCTGGATGCGGCGCCGGTTTTCGGGCCAGACAGCGCGAAGGCGGTTTTGCTTCATGATCCACAAACGGCGGGTGGGTTGCTTGCCGCTGTGAATGCCACAGATGCAACAGATCTGGTCACCGAATTGCGGGCGTTGGGACACGATGCAGCTGTGATTGGACGGCTGGTCGCGGGGGACGCCACTATTGTTCTGACGCAATGATGGTGGCTGCCGTGGTGGCCAGCGTTTCTTCGGACAGATCAGGCAAGTCGATCGGCTGCGCTTCAGGCGCCTGCGCGCGCGAAATGCGGGTATAGCGCGGGTCGTAGTGAGTTTCTATGAGTTGGGTTGCCAACGCATGATAATTGCCCTCTGCGGCCAGTGTGCGCCAGTCGGCAACCAGCCCGTGCCCGTGATAGCGCGTCATCTGTTCAAGAACAGCATCCAGCTTGTCGCCGTTTTCTAGCATATCCGGATAGGCGGTCAGAGTGTGTGCGGCGCGGTCTTTCAGGGGGGC
This sequence comes from Shimia isoporae, assembly GCF_004346865.1. Classification (NCBI taxonomy): domain Bacteria; kingdom Pseudomonadati; phylum Pseudomonadota; class Alphaproteobacteria; order Rhodobacterales; family Roseobacteraceae; genus Shimia; species Shimia isoporae. Next base: position 2,201,688 of record NZ_SMGR01000001.1, on the reverse strand, counting down.
TGTGATGCGCAGGTTCGGGGCCTGGATCATGGCTTGCCATAGCGTGGGGGGAATGATCAGGCGGCCGATCTTGGAACTTTCTGCCTCCACATAGACCGGACGCTCGGGGGTGAGTTTGGCCATGCCCATTGCAAGGCGACTTTCAAAGGCTTTCTGGCTTGGTTGCGTATCACCCAAAGGTCCAAAGAGTGACCCGCGATGCTCCGCCATGGCTTCGAGGTCAAGGGTTTGGCCGCCCTGATCTGCGATGTGATGCAGCAGTCTGGTTTTGGCCGTTCCGGTACCGCCGTCAATAACCACAATGGGGCAGGGCATGTCTGAATCATAGAGCGCCTTGGCCACCATGCGGCGATAGCTCTGGTAGCCACCATCAACCGTGTCGGCGCGCCAACCGATTTGCTTGAGAATGATCGCTACGGACCCCGAACGCTGACCTCCGCGCCAGCAATAGACCAACGGTTTCCAGCCACCTTCACGGTCCGCAAGCGATCCTTCGAGATGTGTCGCGACATTGCGGGACACAAGCGCGGCGCCGATCTTGCGAGCTTTGAAAGGATCGTCCTGAACGTAGATGGTGCCAACACGGGCCCGTTCTTCGTTTGAGAGCGCTGGCAAAGAGATTGCGCCCGGGATTTGATCTTCGGCGTACTCGGCTGGAGAGCGGACGTCGATGATCTCGTCGAAGGGCAATGCGGCGAGGTCAGAGAGTTTGGTCAGCGTTACAGGCATGGCGAGCGTCCGGTTGTCAGAGTGGCTCTTGAGTAACGGCAAAAACGCGCGAAAACCAGTAAGATGACCGTGGGGTCATCCCTGCGAGAGAGCAGGTGAGGCCCGGGGCCTGACAGTGAGTCCCGGGCTGTGGACTTTAGAAGGCGTTCATCGTTAGCAGTTCATATTCCGCGACTTGCTCATCGTCCTGATTGGTCAGGGTGACGTGCCAGCGGACCTCGCCGTATTCGTCGTTGCGCTTGGTCTTTTTCTTGACGGTCAGCCGGACTTTGATCGCGTCGCCGGCTGAAACCGGCTTCATGAAGCGCAGACCATCAAGACCGGTGTTGGCCAGAACGGGGCCTTCGTTGGGTTCAACAAACAAACCGGCGGCAAAGGACAGAAGAAGATAGCCGTGCGCCACGCGCCCCGGGAAGAACGGGTTCCGTTTTGCAGCGGCGTCATCCATGTGCGCGTAGAAAGTGTCGCCCGTGAAGTTGGCGAAGTGTTCAATGTCTTCCAGCGTTACCGTGCGCGAGGCGGTGTGCATCGTTTCACCAACAGCGAGTTCGCCAAAACGACGTGTGAACGGGTGCGCTCCCGCATCTGTTTCAGTGCTGCCGGGCACCCATTGACCGGTGACGCCGGTCAGGATGTCGGGGCTGCCCTGAATGGCCGTGCGCTGCATGAAGTGTTTCACGGCGCGAATGCCGCCAAGCTCTTCGCCACCGCCTGCACGACCGGGCCCGCCGTGCACCATGTGCGGCAGGGGCGAGCCGTGGCCGGTGCTTTCTTTCATACTGTCACGGTTGTTAAAATACAGACGTCCGTGGAACGCGCCAGCGCCCATGGCGACTTCGCGGGCAACCTCGGCGTCATGCGTGATGACGGAAGCCACGAGAGACCCTTTGCCGCGGTTGGCCAGCGCAATAGCGTGTTCCAGATCTCGATAGCCCATGACGGTGCTGACAGGGCCGAAAGCCTCGCTGTCATGAACATGTTGAGCGGCGTCGGGATCGCCGCAATGAAACAGCATCGGCGGAACAAAGGCGCCTTTGTCAGCGTCGGCACCCTCGACTGTCAAAGTGTCGGGATCACCAAAGACACGTTCGGCCTCGGACGCCAGAAGCGCGGCTTTTTCCAATACGTCAGCCTTTTGACCACCAGACACCAATGCCCCCATGCGGGTGGTTTCCAGCCTCGGGTCTCCAATGACGGTTTTGGCAAGGCGCGTCGAGAGCGCCTCGATCACGGCTTCGGTTGTGGCCTCGGGCGTGATGATGCGACGGATGGCAGTGCATTTCTGGCCCGCCTTTGTGGTCATCTCGCGGCTGACTTCCTTTATGAATAGGTCAAACTCCGGTGTGCCGGGAACAGCGTCGGGTCCGAGAATGGACGCATTGAGGCTGTCGGCTTCGGCGGTGAAGCGCACCGAGTTGCCGAGGATTTCAGGATTGGAGCGCAGTTTCAGAGCAGTGTCCGCTGAGCCGGTGAATGCAACCGCGTCCTGACATGTGAGATGATCCAGCATGTCTCCCAGACCGCCGGTCACCAGTTGCAGGGCGCCATCCGGCAGGATGTTGCTTTCAACCATGACTTTAACGGCAAGTTCGGTGACATAGCAGGAAGATGTTGCCGGTTTCACGATGGCTGGCACACCAGCCAGAAGGGTCGGAGCGAGTTTTTCAAGCATCCCCCAGACCGGGAAGTTGAATGCGTTGATATGTACCGCGACGCCCTGAAGTGGCGTACAGATATGCTGACCCAGAAAAGTGCCATTGCGCGACAGGTGCTCGATCTCGCCATCCACATAGACCTGACTGTCTGGCATTTCCTTGCGGCCTTTGGATGCAAAAACCAGCATCGTGCCAATGCCGCCGTCGATGTCGATCAGGTGATCGGCCTGTGTCGCGCCGGTATTGAAGGAGAGACTGTACATCGCGTCGCGGTGCTCGCGGAGGTGCAATGCCAGTGCTTTAAGCATTCGGGCGCGATCATGAAACGTCATCTTGCGCAAGGCCGGACCACCAATTTCGCGCGCGTAGTCAAGCATGCCTTGCACGTCGAGGGCGTCGTTGCCTGCTGTGGCGATCACTTCGCCGGTAATCGCAGAAGCGATGGTGCGCGCTCCTTCTGCCGGCGCCACCCAAGCGCCTTTGGCAAAGCTGGAAACGTTTTGAATGGTCATGTCGTGCTCTCCCCTTGACGACTCAGCCGAGTTGCGCATTTATTGACCAACCGGTCGGTCAATGCAAGTGCGCCAAACCGGTGTCGGGAGGATAGCATGGCGACAATGACAGCGCAGGAGCGGGCGGAGCGATCTGCTAAGGCGATGTGGGGACCTGATCGGGCAAGCCAGTTTCTCGGCATGGAAATTGTCGAGGTCGGTGAAGGCCAAGCAACCCTACGGATGACTGTGAAACCTGACTTCTGTAATGGGCATGGCATTTGTCATGGTGGAATGACGTTCACGCTGGCAGACAGCGCCTTTGCTTTTGCCTGCAATAGCCGCAACCAGGCCACGGTCGCCCAGCACAACCAGATCAGTTACCTCGCGCCGGCGCGGGAAGGGGATGAGCTGACGGCGCATGCGCGCGAGATCAACCTGAACGGACGGAGCGGATTGTATGATGTGACGGTGACCAATCAGGATGCCGTCGTGATCGCGGAATTTCGTGGCGCAAGCCGCGCGATCCGTGGTCAGTTGTTTGAGGAATGAAGTCGCAAACTTGGGGAGGATTGCGCCAATGAAAGACCTGTCACCACGGCGCGAGGAACTTGAACCAATCGAGATCGCCTCGGTGGATGAAATCCGCGGATTGCAGTTGGAGCGGCTGAAATGGTCCCTGCGCCACGCCTATGACAATGTGCCAATGTACAAGGAGCGCTTTGACGCCGCAGGCGTTCATCCAGACGATCTTAAAACCCTCGCTGATCTGTCCAAGTTTCCTTTCACCTACAAAGATGATCTGCGCGCGAACTACCCGTTTGGCCTTTTGGCTGTGCCACGCGAAGAGATTATCCGATTGCATGCCAGCTCCGGTACCACCGGCAAGCCCACGGTTGTGGGGTACACTGCAAAAGACATCGACAATTGGTCTGACCTAATGGCGCGCAGCTTGCGGGCGTCGGGGTTGCGCAGGGGCGATTTGATCCACAACGCCTACGGTTATGGACTTTTCACCGGTGGTCTCGGTGCGCACTACGGGATTGAGCGTCTTGGTGCGACGGTCGTTCCGATGTCTGGCGGTCAAACAGAGAAGCAGGTCGGCCTGATCACCGATTTCAAACCCGACGGTATTATGGTGACGCCGTCATATATGCTCAACATTCTGGAAGCGTTCCACAAAGCCGGTCTTGATCCGCGCGACAGTTCCCTTTCAGTCGGAGTGTTCGGTGCGGAACCGTGGACTGACAGCATGCGCAAGGAAGTCGAGAGCGCGTTCGATATGCATGCGGTGGACATCTACGGACTGAGCGAAATCATGGGGCCAGGAGTGGCCAATGAATGTGTGGAAACCAAGGACGGTCCGGTTATTTGGGAAGACCATTTCTATCCCGAGATCATCGACCCGCAGACCGGTGAGGTGCTGGAGGACGGGCAGGAAGGAGAACTGGTCTTTACCACGCTGACCAAAGAAGGCCTGCCGATGATCCGCTATCGTACCCGCGACCTGACCAAGCTGTTGCCGGGCACGGCGCGATCGATGCGCCGGATGGCCAAGATCACCGGTCGCAGCGACGACATGATCATTTTGCGGGGCGTGAACGTTTTCCCAAGTCAGATCGAGGAGCAGGTTTTGGCCACCGGAGGCCTCGCTCCCTACTACCAGATCGAACTTTTTAAGGCGGGGCACATGGACGGTATGAGAATTCACGTCGAGTCTTTGCCAGAAGCTGCCAATAACCTTTCCAAGTCCGCGATAGCTCGCATGTTAAGTAAACGCATTAAAGATATTGTAGGCATTTCCACCGAAATCATCGTGGGAGATTCAGGCGACGTCGAGCGCAGCCAAGGAAAGGCGCGGCGAGTCGTCGACAACCGTGACGTTCAAAGTCGAGACAAGGAGTGAGCTGTGGCGCGTACCATTGCTAAAGATCACGATCAGAAGCGCAGCCATATTCTGGACACTGCGGCCAAGATGTTCGCCTCCGAAGGATACGACCGCGTTTCCATGGCCAAGCTGGCTGAGGCGTGCGGGATTTCCAAGGCCAATATCTATCACTATTACGACAGCAAGGAAGCGATCCTGTTTGACGCGCTGGCGACCTATCTGACAGGTTTGCGTGATCAGGTTTGCGGGCTGGAGTTGCATGATATGGCGCCGGAAGAGGCGCTGTACCGTGTCATCCGCGAAATCCTGATGGCCTATGAAGGGTCGGATGAAATTCACCGGGTCCAATCCAACAACATCACCAACCTGCCGCCCGAGCAGCAGGGTGAGCTGAAGAAGATTCAGCGCGAGTTGGTCGCGTTTGTAAGCGATGTGGTCGAGCGCAACGGACAGGAAGTATTTGTCTTCGATCTCGTAAAGCTGCGCGGCACGACGATGTCGATCTTCGGGATGCTCAACACCTACTACATGTGGCAGCGCGGGGCGTCCCGCGATGACCGCGAGGCGTATGCGCTTTTGGTGACCGACATTGTTCTTGGCGGTGTGCGCGGCCTCTAAGTCGCTAAAACAGAAATGTTTTTCGGGTCAGGCTGAAGGGAAACCTTCGGCCTTTTCTGTTTTTTCCCGCATGTGAGGTGGGGGAAAGACCACGTCGTAGGTCCAGTTGAAAATATAGGCATAGATCACGAAGAAGAGCGACAAGCCGACATCCAGCACGAAGGCATGCCAAAGCGACAGTTCCAGCCACCACATCGCAAACACCGTTCCGGCAATCAGCAGGCCAGCCTCAAACAGAACGGCGTGTGCCGCACGCAGCAGCGGCGTACGCGGCGCAAAATTGCGGACGCGGCGATCCCACAAATCAAAAACCCAGTTGAAGATCAGGTTCCAGAACATCGCCAAAGCACTCATCATCAGACCAAATGCGCCAAACATCTTCAGGTCGAACGTGGAGAAAAACGCCGCGCCGATGACAAGCAGCGTCAAGGCGATGCCTTCGAACAGGATCATGTGGCGAATTCGGTCTGCAAGTGTGCGCATTTAAGGGCTTTCAGATTGTGCCCGCCTTTGTTCGCGACACTTTGACGAAATGGCAAGAGGCGGGTCTGCCAACGACTTGGGATTATCGGGCAATATCCGCCAAAGCAGATTTTCTTTGCTCCATGCTCCAAAATCCTTATTTTGCAGGCATTACAGTAAGTATTGGTGACAAGATGATTAGTAGAACTGTAGCGGCCTTTGCGGTCGCGTCGCTTGGCGTTTTGCCAACAGCATCAAAAGCAGACACAGCGTTCGGATTTGGAATCAGCTTCATTTTTGGAGGCGATGTGGCTGTTGGTGTGAGGGTCTTTTCCGACGACGAAGCCGAAAGGGGCGCGTTTGCCATCGGGCTGGATTATAAGTTGCGAAGCAACAGCTGGCGTCCGAACGCTGGCGTCGCTTACCTTGATGAAGATTTTTACATAGACCTGAGTGTTGGATATGACTTCAACGCGGGAGAAGTGGACTTCGGTGCCGGTCTCGGTCTGACAAACAATGTCAAAAAGACTGCTCCTGTCACGCCAGCGGCGACCCCGACAGTGACGACAACTTCTGATCCGACGCCTGTTACAACGCCGACGCCCACCCCGTCACCTACACCAACTCCTACACCTGATCCAGGGCCGGCTCCGGATGAACCCGGACCGGCGCCTGACGAGCCGGTTTTGTAAGGATGATTACTGGTCGTAGTCCACTACGACCCGATCCGTGACCGGGTAAGACTGGCAACTCAGGATGTAGCCTTTTTCGACTTCGTAGTCTTCGAGCGCGTGGTTGGTTTCCATCTCCACTTCGCCCTCGATCACGCGGCACCGGCAGGTCGAGCAAACGCCCGCTTTGCAGGCGAAGGGCGCGTCCAAGTTTTGTCCTATCGCGGCATCAAGTATCGTGGTGTTGCGGTCGAGTTCCACGGACTGTGTCGCGCCGTCAAGCGTGATGCGGGCCGTGACTGCCTTTGCGGAGGTACCCGAAGATGCCGCTTTGCGTTTGGCCCGTCCAGGCTGGGACGAGGCGAAGAGTTCGAATTTGATTTGCTCGTCTGAAAGGCCGTGGTCCTTCAATGCCTGGGCGATGCCGAGCATCATGGGCTCGGGGCCACAAATAAAAGCGGTGTCAATTGCCGTGATGTCGATCCAGCCAGTGGCAAACAGTTGCGCGCATTTCTCCGCGGTCACCAAGCCGGTAAAAAGGTCGATTTCCTGTGCATCGCTTTCCAGCACATGGATCACGTTGAATCGCCCCATGTGCAGATTCTTGAGATCTTCCAGTTCGTCGCGGAACATAATCGTGTGCACGCCTTTGTTGGCGTAGATCAAGGTGAACGAACTCTGGGGTTCGCGGGCCAGCGTCGTTTTGATCAGGGACAGAACCGGTGTGATGCCGGAGCCGCCGGCAAAGCCGAGATAGTGCTTTTCCGCGGCGGAATTCAGTTCCGTGTAAAAGCCCCCCATGGGTGGCATGGCCTGCACGGTGTCACCGACCTTGAGGTCTTCGTTTGCCCATGTCGAAAAGGCGCCGCCATCCACACGCTTTATGCCGACTTGCAGAACACCGTCATCCTTTCCGGCACAGATCGAATAGGAGCGGCGAAGTTCCTCGCCGTCGAAGTCGCGTTTGAATGTCAGGTACTGGCCTTGGATGAAGTCGAAATGCTCCGCTGCACCATTAACCGGCGCCAGCGTGACCACCACGGCGTCGCGGATGGTTTTGCGGATATCGGTGACTTCGAGGTCGTGAAAGCGCGCCATGTGGGGTCTCTCCTCAGATGCACTTGAAATAGTCAAAGGGTTCAAGGCAGGCGGTACAGCGCCATTGTGCCTTACAGGGGGTGGAGCCGAACTGGCTCAGTTTCTCAACGTGTTGGCTGCCGCAACGCGGGCACTTTTCCGGACCGCCGGCAGGCTGTGGTGGAGCGATGCCGTATTTTTCGAGCTTGGCGCGGCCTTCGGTGGTCATCCAGTCGGTGGTCCACGCAGGGCTGAGTTGGCGACGCAGTTCGAGATGCTCAATGCCGTGGCCGCGCAGGGCGGTTTCGATGTCGAGATTGATGATGCTGGTTGCCGGACACCCCGAGTAGGTCGGCGTGACAGTAACGATCAAGGTGTCGCCCTCGTAGGCTACGTCCCGGATGATGCCGAGGTCGGTGAGGGAAATAACCGGGATCTCGGGATCAGGCACGGTGTTGAGCCAGTTCCAGACAGTTTCGGTGGAGGGCAGGGTCATCATAACTCTCCCGCACGGCGGCACGCCGGGCAGCGCCCAACCGCCCCACCGGGCGGGCGCTTCGCTTCCGCCCGCGGTCGGGCGCCGCCCTTCGTGATTGATCGCGACGACAGCATCGAGTTACCAGCTGGCCCCAGGATAGGCGCGTTGCAGCCATTGCATCTGCGTCAGCAGGTGGCCGAGGTGTTCGGTGTGGGTCTTGCCGGTGCGGCCGCCAAGATGGGCGAAATCGCCTTCGGGGATTTTCAGCGTGGCCTCTGCAAAAACTTTGCCGATCAGCGCGTCATACTCGGCCCGCAGTGTGGCGGGATCGGGCGCAATGCCTGCTGTCGCCATTGCCGCGTCGACGGCGTCGGTGGCAAACATCTCGCCGACGTAGGGCCAGAGCTTGTCGAGGGCGGTCTGCATACGGGCGTGGCTTTCCTCGGTGCCATCTCCAAGGCCAACCACCGTGTCAGCGGAGCGCTCGACGTGGTAGGCGGCTTCCTTGCTGGCTTTTTCGGCGATCTCCGCGACTTGCAGGTCGCTGGATTTGGCGAGACGCGGCAGCAAGATCGATTGGTAGGCGTCAAACAGGAACTGGCGCATGAGCGTCTGGCCAAAATCGCCGTTGGGCAGCTCCACCAGCAGAATGTTGCGGAAGTCCCAGACGTCGCGCAAAAAGGCCAGATCGTCGGCGGTCTTGTCGCCCATTACCTCGGCGGCATAGCCAAGCCAGAGCTGTGTCTGGCCAATTAGGTCTAGGGCGGTGTTTGCCAGCGCGATGTCTTCTTCCAGCACCGGCGCGTGGCCGCACCATTCGGAGACGCGGTGCCCGAGAATAAGGCTGTTGTCGCCCATGCGCAGCAGGAACTGCACAAGCATTTCCTTGTCCACGTTTGCCATCACATGTGCCCCACTTCGTCCGGGATGTCGAAAAAGGTCGGATGGCGGTAGATCTTGGACTCCGAGGGCTCGTAGAGCGGGCCTTTTTCGCTTGGCGAGGACGCGGAAATGTTGTTGGCCTCGACCACCCAGATCGACACGCCTTCGTTGCGGCGGGTGTAGACGTCGCGGGCGTTTTTGATCGCCATTTCAGCATCCGGCGCGTGCAAACTACCGACGTGACGGTGGCTCAGGCCGTGCTGGCCGCGAATGAATATTTCCCAGAGGGGCCATTCTTTGGACATGTTGGGCTTCCTTACAAAATAACGGTGAGCAAAGCTTGGCCGTTATCGACGGCTTCTTTTGTGAACTCACGAAGCTGTTGGTACGTCTCAACAACGAAGTGTTTGTCATCAGGGTCTTTTCGGTCCCAAATCGGCGGATAGACGTCGTTTTGGGCCAAGTCGTCGAAGCTGAAATTCTGAGCGAATTCGTCCTTCGAAATGGCTTGGACTTGCTCCAGAAAGGCTTTCGCTTCATTCGAATTTATCGCCAATGCGGGGCCATAGCCCCAGTCGTCGCCGATTGGGATGCCGCTTCTAAGCGCTGAATACGCGCTTTTGCCAAAGTTTGGCAGCATGTGGTCAAGAGCGGCCCACTCTTTCTCCAATTCCAGAGCATTCTCGCCGTAAAGGTTTTTTCGCAGAAAACTGTTCACCTGCTCCGCAGACAGCTGGTCTTCAGGCACCGCAAAGATTTGCATTGTCATGCTCATTGTAGCGTCCTTATTCCGCAGCTGTCTTGGCGGCGCGTTTTTTTTCTGCGTGGGCCAGCAGGCCATCGCGCACCCATTTGCCGTCGTCCCACGCCTTGTTGCGGGCTTCCATGCGGTCGGTGTTGCAGGGGCCGTTGCCTTTGAGCACGTTGAAGAATTCGGTCCAGTCCGGATCAGAGTAGTCGTAGCCGCCCTTTTCTTCGTTCCACGTCAGGTTCTCGTCAGGGATGGTCAGCCCGAGATACTCTGCCTGTGGCACGGTCTGGTCGACGAACTTCTGGCGCAGCTCGTCATTGGTGTTCATCTTGATTTTCCACGCCATGTTCTGGGTGGAGTGCACGGACTCGGCATCAGAGGGACCGAACATCATCAGAGACGGATACCAGAGGCGGTTGAGCGCATCCTGCGCCATTTTCTTTTGCGCCTCAGTGCCTTGCGCCATCTTCATCATGATGTCGTAGCCCTGACGCTGGTGAAAGCTCTCTTCCTTGCAGATGCGGATCATGGCGCGCGAGTAGGGGCCGTAGGATGTGCGCTGAAGCGGCACTTGGTTCATGATCGCCGCGCCGTCGACCAGCCAGCCGACGGCGCCGATGTCGGCCCAGTTCAGCGTCGGGTAGTTGAAGATGGAGGAGTATTTCATCCGGCCATCCAAAAGCATCTCGGTCAGCTCGTCGCGGCTGACGCCCAGCGTTTCGGCGGCGGCATAGAGGTAGAGACCATGGCCGGCCTCATCCTGGACCTTGGCGAGAAGGATCATCTTGCGCTCCAGCGTGGGCGCGCGGGTGATCCAGTTGCCTTCTGGCAGCTGGCCCACGATTTCGGAATGCGCGTGCTGGCCGATCTGACGGATCAGGGTTTTGCGGTAGCCTTCAGGCATCCAGTCGCACGGCTCGACCTTGATGTCCGCGTCGATTTTCTTCTGAAACTCGGCGAGTTTCTCGGGGTCATCCTTGGACGCCTCGGACTTGATCATCTGTGCATACATTTGGGTCTCCTCCTACTGGGGGACGGGTTTACACCCGCTCCAAAATCAGGGCTGCGCCTTGGCCGACACCGACACACATGGTGCAGAGCGCGTAGCGGCCGCCGGTGCGCTTGAGCTGATAAGCGGCCGTCATCACAAGGCGCGCGCCGGACATTCCGAGCGGGTGGCCAAGAGCGATGGCGCCGCCGTTGGGGTTTACGTGTGCCGCGTCATCTGCCACCCCGAGTTCTCTCAGGGATGCCAGTCCCTGAGCGGCGAAAGCTTCGTTCAATTCTATCACATCCATCTGTTCGATGGTGAGGCCGGCACGATCCAGTGCTTTACGGGTCGCGGGCACCGGGCCAATGCCCATAATCCGCGGTTCGACGCCAGCAGAGGCCATACCGACGATGCGGGCCATCGGAGCGAGCCCGTTCTTTGAGGCGGCGTTTTCGCTGGCGATCAGAAGCGCGGCTGCGCCGTCGTTTACGCCGGAAGCATTGCCCGCCGTGACCGTCAGGTCCGGACCATTCACACCGCGGAGTTTGGCCAACTTGTCGATGCCAGTGCCGGGGCGGGGATGTTCATCGGTTGTGACAACAATGTCATCGCCTTTGCGCTGCGGGATGGTCACAGGGGTGATTTCATCTGCGAGCAGGCCTGCTTCCTGCGCAGCGGCCCAGCGGGCCTGGCTGCGAGCAGCAAAAGCATCTTGGTCTTCGCGGTTGATGTTGTAGTCAGCGGCAACGTTGTCGGCGGTTTGCGGCATGCTGTCCACGCCATACTGGGCCTTCATCTTCTTATTGATGAAGCGCCAGCCGATGGTGGTATCAAAGACTTCCGCCGCGCGGGAGAAAGCGGTGGTGGCTTTGCCCATAACAAAGGGCGCCCGGCTCATGCTTTCCACCCCGCCAGCGATGAGCATGTCCTGATCGCCTGCGCGGATTGCCCGAGACGCCATGCCGACCGCATCCAGTCCCGAGGCACATAGGCGGTTGATGGTGGCACCCGGAACATCGGTGGGCAAGCCTGCGAGCAGAGCCGCCATACGCGCCACATTGCGATTGTCCTCTCCGGCCTGATTTGCCGATCCGTAAATCACATCATCCAAGCTGGACCAGTCGACCTGTGGATTGCGCGTCATGAGCGCGGCAATCGGCAGCGCAGCGAGATCATCCGTTCTCACGGAAGAGAGCGCACCGCCATAGCGACCGATCGGTGTCCGGGTCGCGTCACAGATGAAAGCTTGGGTCATATTTCCTCCTCAGGGTCGATCTGCGGTCCTGTTCGCGTAACTGACCGTGATTCGGAGGTAGTCGCGCACCTGATTCGATGCAAGAATTAAGTTACGTAACACCGGAAATTTTTGGATCGCTCGTAACGTAATATTCTGCATGTGCATAATCGGACCAAGAAATCAGGTCGTTAGCATCGGGTAGAATGGCACGGTGCGACAGGCCTAGAGCTATGTGATTTTGGCTTGTACGCAGAAAGCTGGTTCAGGTTTTTTTGTTTGCTGTCGCAGCAAGATGCCAAGATTCAGGTCGCGGATTTGAGATCACTTTTTGCGCTCAGGCAAAAAAGCGTTTCGCGAAATCAAAAACTTGGTTCATGATCTGGATCAAGAATTAGGGCCAAATCTTACGTTACGAACTAGTCTTAACATCGGACTAAAAATTTTATGCAAGGTCTAAGAGACGTGAGGGCAGCAAGTCCGCATTCGCCGGCACGGCGGTCGTTCCTAAAGGGACAGTTTGAGCACACCGACGTGATGCGTCCGCCGGGCGCGATAGATGTGTCTGCCTTTACCGAGACCTGTACGCACTGCGGAGACTGCGCCGCCGCGTGCCCTCAAGCGATTATCACTGGCGACGAGGACGGCTTCCCAATTGTGGATTTGTCCAGCCGTGAATGTACTTTCTGCGGGACCTGTGCCGACGTCTGTGACGCCGGTGCGATTTTGCCCGCAACCGGGTGGGACTGGCGCGCCACGGTGGGCGATAGCTGCCTTTCTATGCAAGCAATCGCCTGCCGGGCCTGCGAAGACCACTGCGACGAGCGCGCGATCCGGTTCCAGTTGAAAACCGGAGGTCGCTCGGAACCTCTTATCAACATTGAAAGCTGCACAGGCTGCGGGGCCTGTGCTTCATCGTGCCCTGCCGGGGCAATCAGCTTTGAGCAACCCTTGCAGGTAGATCAGGGCAATCATGATCTCCCCGCCGCCAGCAACCATCAGCCAGCGAGTATCGAGAATGAACATATGCGGATGCCTGGTTCACGCGTCACCGGATAAGGTCGACGCGGTGAAAGCCGCCATAGAAGCCACAGAAGGTGGCGAAGTCCATGCCGTCGAAGACGGGCGCATGGTTGTGACCATTGAAGATGTCGAGGGCAAGCTGGCCTCCGAACAGATCATGGACATGCACAATATTCCCGGCGTGATCTCCGTCACGCTCACCTATCACCATTTCGAACCCAGCGGCGCGGATGCGACCGCATCGCAACCGCTCTAAAGGAGGACTAGCTTATGACTCTGCCAACGTCTCGTCGTACTTTTCTGAAGGCCACCGCCGCCGCCGCGACGGCTTCGGCCGCCGGCATCACGATGCCACAGGACGCCAAAGCGCAGGCCGGCACGCCCGACATCCGCTGGGACAAAGCGCCTTGCCGCTTCTGCGGTACGGGCTGTTCGGTTCTGGTGGGCACCAAGGAAGGACGTGTTGTCGCAACGCAAGGCGACCCCAAAGCGCCGGTGAACCGTGGCCTCAACTGCATCAAAGGCTACTTCCTGTCCAAGATCATGTACGGCGAAGATCGCCTGACCGCGCCAATGCTGCGCAAGTCGAACGGCGTCTATGACAAGAACGGCGAATTCACCCCGGTGAGCTGGGACGAGGCTTTCGACGTGATGGCGTTGAAATTCAAGGAAGCACTCAAGGAAAAAGGCCCGACCGGCATCGGCATGTTCGGCTCCGGCCAATGGACGGTCTGGGAAGGCTACGCCGCTGCCAAGCTGATGAAAGCGGGCTTCCTGTCCAACAACATCGACCCCAACGCGCGTCACTGTATGGCGTCGGCCGTGGTCGGTTTCATGCGCGCCTTCGGCATCGACGAACCGATGGGGTGCTATGACGATCTGGAGCATGCGGATACCTTTGTGCTGTGGGGCTCCAACATGGCCGAGATGCACCCCATCCTGTGGTCGCGCCTCACCGACACGCGCCTGACCAAGCCGGGTGCACAGGTGCACGTTCTTTCGACCTTTGAGCACCGTTCGTTCGAACTGGCCGACAACGGCATGATCTTTACGCCGCAAACTGACCTCGCGATCCTGAACTTCATCGCGAACTACATCATCCAGACTGATGCGGTGAACTGGGACTTCGTGAACAAACATGTGAACTTCACCAAAGCCACGACCGATATCGGTTATGGCCTGCGTGACGAGCACCCGCTTCAGCAGGCTGCGGCCAACCCGAACAACGGCAAATTGGAAAGCATCGATTTCGAAGCTTTCAAAGAGCATGTGAGCGAGTACACCGTCGAGAAGGTCAGTGAGCTTTCCGGTGTTCCTGAAAGCCAGCTTTTGCGCCTTGCGCAGCAATATGCCGATCCGAACCGCAAGGTGATGTCGCTTTGGACGATGGGTTTCAACCAGCACACACGTGGGTCCTGGGTGAACGGCCTGATGTACAACGTCCACCTGCTGGTCGGCAAAATCTCCGAGCCGGGTAACTCGCCGTTCTCGTTGACCGGTCAGCCTTCGGCATGTGGTACGGCCCGCGAGGTTGGTACCTTTGCGCACCGGCTGCCGGCCGACATGGTGGTTGGCAATGATGAGCACCGCGCCATTTCCGAAAAGAAATGGAAAATTCCGTCGGGTATCCTGAATGCCAAAGTCGGTTCGCACGCGGTCCAGCAGAACCGCGATCTGAAGGACAGCAAAATCAACGCCTACTGGGTGCAGTGCAACAACAACATGCAGGCCGCCCCGAATATCAACGAAGAAGGTTACCCGGGTTACCGTAACCCCGACAACTTCATTGTTGTTTCGGATCCCTATCCGACTGTCACTGCTCTGGCTGCCGACCTGATCCTTCCGACCGCGATGTGGGTGGAAAAAGAGGGTGCGTATGGCAACGCGGAGCGCCGGACCCAATTCTGGCGCCAGCAGGTCGATGCACCGGGTCAGGCAAAATCGGATTTGTGGCAGCTGATGGAATTCTCCAAACGCTTCACCACCGACGAAGTGTGGCCGGCGGAAATTCTGGATGCCAATCCGGAATTCAAAGGCAAGTCGCTGTTTGAAGTGCTCTACGCCAACGGTCAGGTGGACAAGTTCCCGCTCAGCGAAACGGCGGAAGGCTTTGCCAACGACGAATCCGAGCATTTCGGTTTCTATGTCCAGAAAGGTCTCTTTGAAGAATACGCTACCTTCGGTCGCGGCAAGGCGCACGATCTGGCGGACTTTGATGTCTATCACAACGCCCGTGGCTTGCGGTGGCCGGTCGTGGACGGTCAGGAGACTCTCTACCGTTTCCGCGAGGGTTATGACCCCTATGTTCCGGAAGGCGAAGGTGTCCGCTTCTATGGTAACAAGGACGGCAAGGCGAAGATCATCTTCGCGCCTTACGAGCCGCCTGCAGAAAGCCCGGATGAGGAATATCCTCTGTGGCTGGTCACTGGTCGTGTGCTTGAGCATTGGCACTCCGGTTCGATGACACGCCGCGTGCCCGAGTTGCACCGGTCCTTCCCATATGCAGTGGTGTTCATGCACCCGGATGATGCGAAGGAAAAAGGCTTGCGCCGTGGTCAGGAGATCGTGATTTCCACCCGTCGGGGCGAGATGCACAGTCGTGTGGAAACCCGCGGCCGCAACAAGATGCCACGCGGTGTCGTGTTTGTGCCGTGGTTCGACGAAGGCCAGCTGATCAACAAGCTGACACTCGATGCGACTTGCCCGCTCTCCAAAGAGACGGACTTCAAGAAATGTGCCTGCACGGTTGAGCGCGCGTAACGCGCTCGGCCTTTAGGCTCAGCCAGAAAGCCAAGCCAATGTCCGCCAAACCGGCACAGAAAATGGACCCGGCCCGCCGTCGCTTCCTTCAGGATGCGGCGCGCGGGACTGCGGGCTGTGCTGTGGCGGGCATGGGGTTGATGTGGATGGTTCAGGATGCGCGCGCGCTGCCTGACCGTGCCATTCGGCCACCGGGTGCTTTGCCCGAAAATGACTTCCTCGCGTCCTGCATCCGGTGCGGATTGTGCGTGCGAGATTGCCCCTATGATACGCTGGTTCTTGCCGAGCTTGGTGTAGATGGCGCTGCGACTGGCACGCCGTTTTTCACTGCGCGCGACATACCTTGCGAGATGTGTGATGACATTCCGTGTGTCGCGGCCTGTCCGACAGGCGCTCTGGACAAAGGCCTGACCGACATTGATGACGCCCGCATGGGGCTTGCGGTTTTGATCGATCAGGAAACCTGCCTCAATGCGCTGGGGTTGCGCTGCGACGTCTGCTATCGTGTCTGCCCTTTGATTGATGAGGCGATCACTCTGGAGCGACGCCACAACGAGCGGTCGGGCCACCACGCGATTTTCATGCCCACCGTGCATTCTGACAAATGTACGGGCTGCGGCAAATGCGAGAAATCCTGTGTCCTTCCGGATGAGGCGGCGATCAAGGTGCTGCCGATCCGTGTCGCCCGTGCGCCAAGCGCCGAGCACTACAAACTGGGGTGGGAGGAGAACAACCCGCTGGTAGACGAAATTATCGATCTGCCGGACCGTTTGCCGGGAAGCGGCACCGACAACCTTGCTGCTCCGGGCGGGTTTGAAGCTGAAGGAGCGTTTCAGCCCACGTTCAAACTGCCGACCGCAGAGGGGGCAGGGCAATGAGCGTGAAAACCCATCTGCCGGTCGGGCACGAAGCGATCCGTGACAAGGGGCTGATCCGCGCGCACAAATACCTGATCCTGCGCCGCCTGTCGCAAACCTTCTTTTTATCGCTGTTCTTGCTTGGGCCGTGGTTTGGCATCTGGTGGGTCAAAGGAAATTTGAGCGGCTCTCTGACCTTTGAGGTTCTGCCCCTGACAGATCCCTTTATCCTTTTGCAGGGCATGGTTGCGGGACACTGGCCGGAAATGACCGCGCTGATTGGTGCGCTAATTGTTGCGGCTGTTTATGCGCTGATCGGCGGCCGGATGTATTGTAGCTGGGTATGTCCGATAAATGCTGTGACCGACACGGCCGCCTGGGCGCATCGCCGCCTCGACCTGCCCAAGGGTTGGCAGCCTAAGAAAAACACCCGCTATTTCGTGATGGCCATGGTTTTGGTGGTGTCCGCGCTGTCCGGCGCCGTGGCCTGGGAACTGGTGAA
The DNA here is from genome assembly GCF_004346865.1 of Shimia isoporae. NCBI lineage: Bacteria > Pseudomonadati > Pseudomonadota > Alphaproteobacteria > Rhodobacterales > Roseobacteraceae > Shimia > Shimia isoporae. The sequence continues at coordinate 2,184,619 of NZ_SMGR01000001.1, read as the reverse complement.
CCCGATTTCCATGCTCCATCGCGGCCTGATTTTCGGCGTGGGTTTCGCGTGGACTTTCGTGGTGGCGGTTTTCCTCTTTGACCTTTTTGTCGCCCGCCGTGGATGGTGCAGTCACATCTGTCCGGTCGGTGCTTTCTATGGGTTGCTGGGCAACAGGTCGCTGTTGCGGGTCAGCGCCGAGAAACGCGCGGCCTGTGACGATTGTATGGATTGTTTCGCGGTGTGTCCGGAGATCCATGTGATCACTCCGGCCCTGCGCGGGAAAGACGAAGACACCCCGCTAATCCTGTCACCGGATTGCACCAATTGCGGCCGATGCATCGATGTGTGCTCGGTCGATGTGTTCCATTTTACCAACCGTTTCGACGACACGCCCGCGCCGGGGCGTGTGCGGGCGAGACCCAAACAAACAAGAAAGATCGGCGAAGCCGCCTAAGCCAGAATCGGAGAGAGAGTCATGAAAAAACAGAACATTATCAGCCTGCTGGCTGCCTTTGTTGTCGTGATCAGCGGCACATTTGTGGTTGCCCAACAGTCGGGCGGTGTTTCCGCATTGCGGCCCGGTGAAATCGATGAGGTGAACTATATCGACGAAGTCCAGAAGCAGGATACGTCGGGCCGGTTCAGCCGCAACTATCGTCAGCAGCCGCCGCTCATCCCGCATTCCATCGCGCAGTATCAGATCGATTTGAATGCAAACCAATGCCTACAGTGTCACGACTGGACAAACGCGGGCGACCGTGGGGCGCCGACATTGTCGATGACCCATTACCTTGACCGTGAAGGCAATCAGCTTGACGCGGTCGCCGGCACCCGCTGGTTCTGTAACCAGTGCCACGTGCCTCAGGCAAATTCGCCTGCGCTGGTCGACAACGACTTCACTCCGTCTTCCAACTGACGGTCCAAAGGAGGATTTGACTAATGTCTGATCAAGACAACAACACCGGCAAAAAGCCGGGTTTCATCCGGAGGGTCTGGACCGCCCTTTGGTCGCCGACGTCGGCCTGGTCTCTTGGTACCCTGCTGGTGGGTGGCTTCGTGGCGGGCATCCTGTTCTGGGGTAGCTTCCACTGGGCTTTGGAGCTTACCAACACCGAGAAGTTCTGTATCTCGTGCCATTCGATGGAGCGGAACTTCGTCGAGTATCAGGACACGGTGCACTACAATAACCACTCGGGTGTGCGTGCGACTTGTCCGGACTGCCACGTTCCCAAAGAATGGCAGCACAAGATCAAGGCCAAGATCATGGCGTCAAAAGACGTCTATCACCATCTTGTCGGTACCATTAATACCGAGGAGAAATACCAAGCGCATCGCTTGCACATGGCCAGCCTGAGTTGGGCCAAGATGAAGCAGAGCGATAGTCGTGAATGCCGCAACTGCCACAAATTCGAATATATGGACTTCACCATTCAGGAGAACCGCGCGGCGGCGTCGCACCAGACAGCAATCGACGAAGGCAAGACCTGCATTGATTGTCACCAGGGCATCGCGCACAAACTGCCGGAAAATTATCTGGACAAGTACCGCGAGGTCGTGGACGAACTGGCTGCAAATGGCGACATCCCGCTGCCTGAAGGCAAGGACGTGGCCACAGCCAAGTCGGAGTTGCGTGATCATCTGAGCACCAACTGACGCAGGCTCTCATTTCTGGCGAAAGGCGTTCCGGTCAATCCGGAGCGCCTTTTTTCGTGCGGTTCGGCTTTTTACTTCAAGCTTGAAATTTCATGCTTGAAGGAATTGTGCTTGGCGGCTACCCATTGTCGCGAGGAGAGAGACATGGATTCGTCGCAGGACGCCGCCTTGCACCCAGATGCCGCGCTGTCGCGCACGCGTCTCGTGCTCTGGCAAAAATTGCAAAAATCAGCGTCAGTGATCGAAGATGAACTGCGTCGGCGGTTGCGTCGTGACTGCGACAGTACCCTCCCAAGGTTTGATGTGATGGCCGAACTGTCGGCCGCACCTGAGGGACTGCGGATGAGCGAAATCTCAGACCGCTTGCGGGTTTCAGCGGGAAACGTCACCGGCATCGTCGACAAACTGGCGGAGGAGGGTCTGGCGGAACGAGTGGCAGTGCCTGACGACCGGAGGGCGTCGCGGGTTGTGTTGACGGAGAAAGGGCAGGGAGCCTTTGCCGTCCTGGCGCGGATCTATGAAAGCTGGATCAACGAAATGCTGGGTAATCTGAATCTGGATGACGTCGAAGGCATGATCTTGCGCCTGGACAGGCTGATTGATGCACTCGACACAGATGAGTTCGGCGCTTTGGCGCAACGGGGGGAATGAAAAATGGCTGCTTATGATCCGGCTTCGGACGGCGCGAAAATGTCTTACGCTGATGCCATGTCGTATGGCGACTACCTGCGCCTAGATGGCATTCTGAGCCAGCAACATCCGCAAAGCACGGCGCATGACGAAATGCTGTTTATCATTCAGCATCAGACCAGTGAGTTGTGGATGAAGCTCGCCCTGCACGAACTGAGCGCTGCGCGGGAGGCTCTTATCGCCGGAGATCTCACGCATATGTTCAAGATGCTGGCCCGCGTTAGCAGAATTTTCGAACAGTTGAATTCTGCCTGGGATGTGCTGCGGACGATGACGCCCGCCGACTATACGACATTTCGCGAGGCGCTCGGCCCGTCCTCGGGTTTCCAGAGCCATCAATACAGGCTGATCGAATACGTTCTGGGAAACCGAAATCCGAACATGCTCAAACCTCATGCGCATCGACCGGATATGGTTGCAGCATTGGAGGCGGAACTGGCACGCCCGAGCTTTTACGACGAAGTGATCCGATTTCTGTTCGTGTCTCTCGACGGCGATGACAGCGCGCTTCCACCTCCCCAATTGATGAGCCCGCATTCGGCTGTTCCCGCAGTGCAGTCCCGCTGGAAGAAGGTATACGAGGATGTAGACACCCATTGGCGTCTGTACGAGCTGGGCGAGAAACTCGTGGACCTAGAAGACTATTTCCGCCGATGGCGGTTTAACCACGTCACCACGGTTGAACGGGTGATCGGCTTCAAACGGGGCACCGGCGGAACGTCGGGCGTCCAGTACCTGCGCAGGATGCTGGATGTGGAACTCTTCCCCGAACTTTGGCACCTGCGCGGAGACTTGTGAGCATGGGCGTTTCCCTTCCCCGTAAAGAGCTTTTTGATGTGCCGGAGGGTGTGATCTATCTGGACGGAAATTCACTTGGCGTATTGCCAAAAGGCGCTGTTGAACGTGCACAAAAAACCATTGCCGAGGAATGGGGCACACAACTGATCAAAGCCTGGAATACTGCTGGCTGGATGGCCCTGCCGCAAGTTGTCGGTGACACTTTGGCAGGCTTGCTGGGGGCTCCGGCAGGATCCGTTGCGACGGGCGACACTTTGTCGATCAAGGTCTACCAGGCCTTGGCGGCGGCTTTGAAGATGCGTCCCGACCGCAAGGTGATCCTGAGCGACAACGGCAATTTCCCATCCGACCTCTATATGGCGGAAGGGCTGATCAAAACGCTGGATCAGGGATATGAGTTGCGCACGCCCGCGCCTGAGGACGTGGCCGAAGCCATAACCGAAGATGTTGCTGTGGTGATGCTGACGCAAGTCGACTACCGTACCGGTCGGATGCACGATATGTCTGCGATCACCAAACGCGCCCATGATATGGGCGCCGTCATGATCTGGGATCTCGCGCATTCGGCTGGGGCTGTGCCGGTCGACCTTGCCGCCAGCGGCGCCGAGTTTGCGGTGGGCTGTACCTACAAATACCTGAACGGCGGCCCGGGCGCGCCAGCCTTTATTTACGTGCGCCCCGATATTGTCGAAGCCATCGAACCTGCGCTGTCGGGGTGGTTGGGACACGATGCTCCTTTTGCCATGGAACTCAACTACCGCCCCGCTTCTGCAACAGAAAGGATGCGGGTCGGTACGCCGCCGATTTTGCAGCTATCGGTTTTGCAAGAAGCTTTGAAAGCATGGGACGGGGTGGACATGGTCGATTTGCGCGCGGCCTCCCAGCGTTTGTCCGAGTTGTTCATTGCCGAAGTCGAAGCGCGCTGCCCCCAGTTGACGCTCGCAAGCCCCCGTGATCCTGCCGAACGGGGTTCGCAAGTGAGTTTCGCTTTTGAGCATGGCTACGCGGCAATGCAGGCAGTGATTGACCGGGGCGTGATTGGCGATTTCAGGGCGCCAGACATAATGCGGTTTGGTTTCACTCCGCTGTACCTTGATGATGCGGACGTGGTCGCAGCTGCGGAAATTATCGAAAATGTGATGCGTGACGAACTTTGGCGGGACCCGAAATATCAGGTCAAAAGCCGCGTTACATAACGCGCATTTCACGCGGAGCGAAGTACTTCAGCGGTGTTAGCGCGTTTCCGAGGGGCGGCCACCATAACCATGTGCCGCCCAAAGGATGCAACGTAGCGCCTGCGCCAAGTTTGAAACGGGCAAGCCCCGGGGCTTTGTCTGTATCGATGTGCCCGAGATCGAGCGATGAGACGCCTTTTGTCGTCAGCCATTGCATCGCTTCCCACAGCAACAGGTTGTGCGCGCTTGCGGCACGCCCGGCTTCGGTCGTGTGGCTGATGTGATAGGTGGCGCTTTCGCCGTGACGCAAGATCAGCATCGCTGCCACAGGCTCCCTGCCATCAAACGCTGTGAAGAGTTTTGCATCGCCACGATTTGCTTGGGCGTAGGCCAGTGTCAGCGCCTCTGGCCAGGCCGCGTATCCGCGTGTCTGTTGTTGTTTTCTGTCCATCTCCAACAGCCATTGATCCGGTTTTTCCGGAAGGTTTTGGCGGGTGACACGCAGATTCTGTTGTTCTGCATTCACAAGGCGATTGCGCCACTTCTGGTGCATCGTCGCGCGCAGGTCGCCCGTCAGATCAAGTTTCGCGATGTAAATTGGGGTCATGAAAGGGACGGCCCCGAGTTCAGACAACCATGGTGATGGATGGTCTGGTGTAATGACAAGCAGTTGGCGGTGCAGGTCGGCGGTTCTGACCAAGCCCTTCAGGGTTTCGCGGTGAACCTTCGCGCGGGGCAGCATCGCGACCGGCAGGCCGCGAAATTTTCGGCGCAAGACAAGCGTGCCATCGGCGAGGCGACCGGTGTGGGCTCCGACAAGAGCGAGTGCGTTGCCGTACTCGGCACTTTGGTTGAGAGGCGTACAAACGCGGATAGGGGACACATCAAACATGACGTGTATTAACGCATCGGAAACCTAAATCATGGTTAATGGAATCATGAAAAATTCTGAGCAATCTTCCGTATACGGTCTCACGGCCAAAGGGCCTAAAGTCACGCTCGCCGCCGCTGTTCTGGTGGCCGCGATCGTGTCAGTGCCGGTGTTTCTTATTTTGTCTGTCTTCGAATGGATCTGGCTCTAAGCGGTCAGCAAGATCTCAGAGCCAGAAGAACCTTTCAGATTTCGCGCTCTGCCCACTTGACCTCCCCGAACGGCTGAAATACATCAACCGGACCGTGAGCGGGTATGGTGAAATGGTATCATAAGAGCCTTCCAAGCTTAAGGTGCGGGTTCGATTCCCGCTACCCGCTCCATGGTTTCCCTAAAAGCATGAAGATCATCCGCTAAAGGCGTTATTTTGCGCGTGATTTGGATAGGTTGTCCTCGGCTGCTTTGCACTGATTGCTTGACCCTGAACGATAGCGTTGCCACTAACAGGATAACGAAATTCAGGGGGCTTTTAATGGCCGATCAACCGCAGCCGACGCACAGCGAGCAGGAACGCGAGAAAAGCAAAAATATGGGTGCCCTGCGAGGTTTGGCTCCGTTTATGCGGCCTTATCGCCTGCAGATCGTGCTGGCACTTCTGGCTTTGACGCTGACGGCGACAGTCTCTCTGGCGTTGCCGATGGCTGTTCGGCGCGTGGTAGACAACTTTGGCACCGAATCTGATGCGCTGCTGGACAAGTATTTCCTCGCCGCTCTCGGGTTTGCTGCGTTGCTCGCTGTGGGCACTGCGCTGCGCTATCTGCTGGTAACACGCTTGGGTGAACTTGTTGTCGCCGACATCCGAAAGGCGGTGTTTAACCGAATGATCGGAATGAGCCCCACGTTCTTTGAAGGGGTTATGACTGGCGAGGTTCTCAGCCGGATCACGACGGACACCACGGTCATTCAATCTGTGATCGGCTCGTCGGTTTCAATCGCCCTTCGCAATATGCTGCTTTTCCTGGGTGGTTTGGTTTTGATGCTACTGACCTCAACCAAGCTTACGATGATGGTTCTACTGGTGGTGCCTTTGGTTATTGTGCCGATCGCGGTGCTAGGTCGCAGACTGCGGGTCCTGAGCCGGGAAAATCAGGATTGGATCGCGGAAAGCTCCGGCAATGCGTCAGAGGCTTTGCTGTCGGTGCAGACCGTGCAAGCCTTCACGCATGAGGCGCAGTCCAAAAGCGCTTTTGGTCGTGTGACGGACCTGAGCCTTCGGGCGGCAATGCGACGCATCAATACCCGTGCGCTGCTGACCATGATCGTGATCTTTCTGATTTTCACCGGCGTTGTTGTTGTGCTCTGGATGGGCGCCCGCGATGTGCGCGCGGGGGGCATGAGCGTGGGTGTGCTGGTGCAATTCGTGATCTATTCGGTGATGGTGGCGGGAGCTGTTGGCGCACTCAGCGAAATCTGGAGCGAGTTGCAACGAGCCGCTGGCGCAACCGAACGACTGGTCGAATTGCTCAATGCAGTAGACCGCGTGACTGACCCTGTCTCCGTTGCTCAATTGCCCTCGCCGGTGAAGGGCGAGATTACTTTTGACAGTGTTTCGTTCCACTATCCCTCGCGCCCCAACCAATCGGCGCTGGATGCCGTGGACCTGACAATACAGCCCGGTGAAACCGTTGCTCTGGTCGGTCCGTCCGGCGCAGGGAAAACAACTGTAATCCAGATGATTCAGCGGTTTTACGACCCGATTTCGGGTTCTGTGAAACTGGATGGCGTGGCTCTGGAAACCATGCGACGGGAAGACTTCCGCAAACACTTGGCTCTTGTCCCGCAAGATCCTGTTATCTTTGCCAACAGTGCGCGTGAAAACATCCGTTTTGGCCGTCCTGAGGCCTCTGACGCGGAGGTCGAGGCCGCGGCAAAGGCAGCTGCAGCGCATGAATTTATCGAGAAGCTGCCTGAAGGCTACAACAGTCCCCTGGGAGAGCGTGGCGTTATGCTGTCGGGTGGACAGAAGCAACGCATCGCAATCGCACGCGCCATTTTGCGCGACGCCCCGGTGCTATTGCTGGATGAAGCGACCTCGGCGCTGGACGCAGAAAGCGAACGGTTGGTGCAGGCTGCCGTGGATGAGTTGGCGCAGGATCGCACGACGATCATTGTTGCGCACCGTTTGGCTACCGTCAAAAAAGCCGACCGCATTATCGTCATGGAAGAAGGCCGCATTGTCGCGCAGGGCAAGCATGACGCATTGGTGGCGGAGGGTGGATTGTACGCGAAACTTGCGAAACTACAGTTCACCGCCGGAGCGGATTGAACGAAAACGCAAAATACGAAAAACTTGACCCGTCCGCGTGGTCCTTCCCCTTTATTTGACGTAACGTTTGGGTCAAGTTGACCTTAGGTTTTGTCTGGCCAAAGGCAGGCAGCATTGTGTTGTTTGCCCCGAACCCGCAAGAAACATGGGGCGCGGGCACACCAACGATCAGATGGGGGGAGAGACATCCATGACTTTTGAAACGGCAGCCGACCTAAAGGCGATCGAGGCACAGATGCCTTATGCAGACCGCGATCTGCCCAAAACGGTTTTCGAAATGCTGTCGCAGACCGCAGCCAAATTCCCGGAGCGTCCGGCAGCCAGCTATCAGCTGCTGTCCGGTCCCAAGGACAAGGCGGAAACCCTGAGCTGGAAAGAACTGCTGGAACAGTCCGTTCAGGCGGCCAATCTGTTCCGCGATCTTGGCGTGAACGAGGGCGACACAATCGCCTATGTTCTTCCCAACGCATCGGAAACGCTGACAACCCTGCTTGGTGGTATGATCGCGGGGATCGCAAACCCGATCAACCCGCTGCTGGAACCTGAGCAGATCGGCGCGATCCTGCGCGAAACCGACGCTAAGGTGGTTGTGACTCTCAAGCCGTTCCCCAAGACCGACATTGCCCAGAAAGTGGCAGAGGCCGTGCGCCACGCCCCGCATGTGCATACGGTTCTCGAGGTGGATCTGAACCGGTACCTCACGCCGCCAAAATCCTGGATTGTGCCCCTGATCCGTCCCAAGGTCGAAGGTCCCTTGCATGCGGACTATCTGGACTACACAAAAGAGACCCGCAAACAGAACAAGACTCTGGACTTTGCGGACAGCGGTAAGGACCGTGTCGCCGCCTATTTCCACACTGGTGGTACGACTGGTATGCCGAAAGTGGCTCAACACCTTTATTCCGGCATGATCTACAATGGCTGGCTGGGGCATGAACTGCTCTTCTCGGAGCAGGACAACATCATGTGTCCGCTGCCACTTTTCCACGTATTTGCTGTTCACGTCATTATGCAGGCTGCCATCAAGTCCGGCGCGCATGTTGTGTTCCCGACCCCGCAGGGGTACCGCGGGGACGGTGTGTTCGACAATTTCTGGAAACTGATCGAACGCTGGAAGATTTCCTTCATTATCACTGTGCCGACGGCTGTTTCCGCGCTGATGCAGCGTCCTGTGGATGCCGATATCTCCACCGTGAAAACGGCTTTCTCCGGTTCCGCGCCGATGCCGCTCGAACTGTTCAAACGCTTCGAAAGCACCTGTGGTGTGGACATTGTCGAAGGCTACGGCCTGACGGAGGCGACCTGCCTTGTGTCGTGTAACCCGCCGACAGGTAACAAGAAAGTCGGATCTGTCGGGATTCCGTTCCCCTACACTGACGTGCGTATCTTCAACAATACGCCAGACGGCCCCGTCGAATGCGCCACAGATGAAGTGGGCGAAATCTGCATTTCCAACCCGGGCGTCTATGCCGGCAACACCTACACCGAGGCCGACAAGAATGTGGACCTCTATCACCATGAAAAGTACCTTCGTACGGGTGACCTTGGTCGCATCGACGACGAAGGCTATCTCTGGATCACTGGTCGTGCCAAGGACCTGATCATCCGTGGTGGTCACAACATCGACCCTGCTGAAATCGAAGAGGCGTTGTTGGCGCACCACGACGTCGCCTTCGCAGGCGCCATTGGTCAGCCCGATGCCCACGCAGGCGAAGTGCCTTGTGCCTATGTCGAGCTGGTTGAGGGGGCGTCTGTCACTCAGGCAGAGCTGATGAACCACGCCAAGGTGCACGTACACGAGCGCGCGGCACATCCGAAATTCATCGAGATCATGCCAGAACTGCCGAAAACGGCCGTTGGCAAAATCTTCAAGCCGGACCTTCGTAAATCCGCGATTACCCGCATCTACAACGCGGCTCTGGAAAAAGAAGGCGTGCCGGTGCGTGTGACATCGGTACTGGACGACAAGAAACGGGGTCTGGTGGCGCAGCTGACCAACAACGGCGACGCAACCGACGAAGAAGTCTCCAAGGTTCTGGGGAGCTTCGTTCGTCCGTGGGAATGGGCCGATCAGGCCGCGAAGGAAAACGCATAAATCTTCGCTGCGACCAAAATCGCACATAACCGAAAATAATCGAAGGGCGCGGCAGCTGGCTGCGCCCTTCTTTGTTGTTCTCCGAAAAAGCGACGCCTACTGTGCAATCCAAGCAGAATTGACGTTTCGTAGGGAGGACACCGTGACCTATATTCTCGCGATTGATCAGGGCACCACATCGAGCCGGGCCATTGTATTTGATGGCGATATACGCCCTGTGGCGAGTGCGCAGCTTGAGTTTGAACAACATTTCCCACAGTCCGGATGGGTCGAGCATGATCCGGCCGATATCTGGGTGACGACAGTTGAAACTTGCTCCGGTGCGCTTGCGCGCGCCAAACTGGCTGCACGGGATATCGCGGCGATCGGCATAACGAACCAACGCGAAACCACGTTGGTTTGGGATAAGGTCACCGGTGAGCCTGTCTACAAAGCCATCGTCTGGCAGGACCGCCGGACCGCGGAAACTTGCGAAAACCTCAAAGCGGACGGGCATGCTGATCTGGTGCAGGCCAAAACCGGGCTTTTACTCGATCCCTATTTCTCCGGTACCAAGATCAAATGGATTCTAGACAACGTCGACGGCGCGCGGTCACGCGCTGAGGCGGGAGAACTGCTCTTTGGCACCGTGGACAGCTACCTGATCTGGAAGCTGACGGGGGGACGGGTCCACGCCACCGACGCCACCAACGCCGCGCGTACACTGATCTATGACATCCATGCAGGGGAGTGGAGTGCGGAGATTTGCGCGCTTCTTGGCATCCCGATGGCAATGCTTCCAGAGGTCAAGGACTGCGCAGCGGACTTTGGCGAAACCGACGCAGATCTGTTTGGCGTTGCCATTCCGATCCGTGGCGTGGCAGGAGACCAGCAGGCGGCCACAATCGGGCAGGCCTGTTTTTCGCCCGGCATGCTGAAGTCGACTTATGGCACTGGCTGTTTCGCATTGCTCAACACCGGCGAAACGCCAGTGACCTCTCAGAACCGGCTTTTGACCACCATCGCGTATCAACTCGATGGCAAGCCGACCTACGCGCTTGAAGGGGCGATTTTTATTGCTGGTGCCGTGGTGCAGTGGCTGCGAGATGGGCTGGGGATCATCCGCGATGCGGCGGAAACAGAGCCGCTGGCGGAAAAATCGGACGAAGGTCAGGAACTCATTCTTGTACCTGCATTTACCGGTCTTGGCGCCCCGTACTGGAACCCGAATGCACGCGGCGCTGTGTTTGGGTTGTCACGCAACTCTGGTCCCGCAGAGATGTCCAAGGCCGCGCTGGAGAGCGTTGGTTTCCAAACACGGGATCTGCTTGAAGCCATGCATGCGGATTTTGAGTTCGGTGGCGATACCGTTCTGCGCGTTGATGGCGGCATGACCGCATCAAGCTGGGCTATGCAGTTCCTGTCAGACATTCTCGGCGCGGCGGTTGATCGTCCCGTCGTTGCGGAAAGCACGGCAAAAGGGGCGGCGTGGCTGGCTGGAATGCAAATAGGCGTCTATCCGGGCATGGACGAGTTTGCAGCAAGCTGGGAGAAGGACACCCAGTTTGTGCCTGCGCGCGGCGAGGCCTGGCGTGAGCGGCGGTATGCGGGGTGGAAAAAAGCCATCGCTGCCACACTGTCGATGACCGACTAACTTTAAATAAGGCTGCGCCTGTAACGGTGCAGCCCGGTTACATCCGGTTCAGACGTCCATCCAGATGGTCACGGGCCCATCGTTCACCAGTGCGACCTTCATGTCCGCGCCAAAGCGCCCTGTCTCGACAGGGACGCGTTGAGCGGCAAGCTGGTCGGAGAAATACTCATAAAGCCGTTTGCCGTCCTCCGGCGCTGCGGCAGTCGAGAATCCCGGACGATTTCCAGACCGTGTATCGGCAGCCAAGGTGAACTGGCTCACCACCAAAGCACTGCCTCCGACGTCTGCAACCGAGCGGTTCATTTTACCGGCGTCGTCGTGAAATATCCGGCATTTGGCAACTTTTGCCGCCAGTTTCTCAGCATTTGTTTCGGTATCGCCCTGCATCGCGCAGACCAGCACCAGAAGCCCCGGCCCACATTGCCCCACGACCTCTTGGTCGACAGTTACGGAGGCCTGAGAAACGCGTTGCAGCAAGGCGCGCATCAGCTTGCCCTGCGCATGCCCATAACGCGCGCCCGTGCACGTGGATCGCTGTCAAACAAAGCGGCCAATTGCTCGGTCATCGCGCCTGCAAGTTGTTCTACGTCGGTGATGGTGACCGCGCGATCATAATAGCGCGTCACGTCATGGCCGATACCGATAGCCAGAAGTTCCACCTGCTTTCGCTTCTCGACCATTGCGATGACATCACGCAGGTGTTTTTCGAGGTAGTTTGCAGGGTTCACGGACAGCGTACTGTCATCCACGGGTGCACCATCGGAAATCACCATCAGGATCTTGCGCTGCTCGGGGCGCGCGATCATCCGGCGGTGGGCCCATTCCAGCGCCTCTCCGTCGATATTTTCCTTAAGCAAACCTTCTTTCATCATCAGGCCGAGATTGGGACGGACCCGACGCCAAGGCGCATCTGCCTGCTTGTAGATGATGTGACGAAGGTCGTTCAGACGGCCCGGTTGCTGAGGGCGCCCTTCGTTCAGCCACTTCTCCCGCGCAAGGCCGCCTTTCCATGCACGTGTCGTGAAGCCGAGGATTTCGACCTTCACATTGCAGCGTTCCAGTGTGCGAGCCAAAACATCGGCACAGATCGCGGCGATCGAGATCGGCCGGCCGCGCATCGAACCGGAGTTGTCCAACAGCAGGGTCACAACAGTGTCTCGGAATTCGGTGTCTTTTTCGATCTTGAAACTCAGTGGCGTTGTCGGGTTTGCAACAACACGCGCCAGACGCCCTGCGTCCAGAATACCTTCCTCCCGATCGAACTCCCAACTGCGGTTCTGCTGGGCTTGCAGGCGACGTTGCAACTTGTTGGCAAGGCGGCTTACCGCACCTTTCAGCGGCTCAAGCTGTTGGTCGAGATAGGCTCGCAACCGTTCAAGCTCCGCCGGCTCGGCAAGTTCCTCAGCAGCGATTTCCTCGTCGTGTTCGCCGTCATAAACCAAGTAGTCTGGGTCGGCGTCAGACACAGGGGGCGGCGGCGGCGGATCAAGAGGCGCTTCGCCGTCTGGCATTTCCGCTTCGTCCGACATCTCGTCTTCGGCCATGTCATCCATCGTGACCTGGGCTTCGGACATGTCCTGCTGTTCTTCCTGCGCCTGCTCGGGGCTGGCTTCGGCGTCTTCTTCTTCAGAATCGTCCTGACCCTGGCTATCGGGATCTTCCTGTTCCTCGGCCTGTTCTTCTGCGTCGTCTTCCTGATCGTCAATTTCGTCAGGGTCGTCGCCAAGCTGATCGCCATAACCGAGATCCTCGATGATCTGGCGGGCGAATTTCGCAAAACTTTGCTGGTCACTCAGCAATTCCTGGATGTCTTCGAGATGCTCTCCGGCGCTCTGCTCGATATAGCCGCGCCACAGGTTCATGACGTTTGCGGCAGAGCGGGGAAGATCCCGTCCTGTCGCCAGATGACGGATGAGGTACCCGGCTGCAACAGCCAGAGGCGCTTCCTCAGTTGATGTCATCTCGCCATAGCCGCGCCCATTGGCTTCATGGCTGATCTTCACATCGATGTTGGATGCGGTACCGGGCATGTCGCGAGCGCCCATGGCTTCGCATCGAGCGGTTTCCATGGCTTCGTACAGATCACGTGCAATGCCCTGACCGGGCGCATAGCGCATGTGGGTGTTGATGTCGTGGTACTTGCGTTGCATCGCAAGTGCATCTGCCGTTCCACGGGCCAGCAAAACTTCGTCACGGCTCATGCGACGGGTCACTTGAGGCAGGCGCATGGAGTCGCCCGAGACACCCGATGGATCCACCGTGTAGGTGATCGACAGTTCGGGGTCATCCGCCATCACTTTGGTGGCTTCGGCCAGCGCCTTTTTGAACGGATCAGCGGGGTTGTCGGACTTGGTGCTCATGGGATTTGTAAATCACGGGATGCGTCCCCTGTGCAAGGCGTGAATCCGCTGCGTCATAGCAGTATCACGACAGATTTTGCCCGACGTTGGAAAGCGAGGGGCGGGGAGAGCCGCGAACGCTCCATCCCCGCCTCGGGCGATGCACTCATACTGGGGAAAACACATGACCTTCATTGCCCGTGAGGAGAGCGTCGGACAAGTCAGCCAAAGGCGCAACTGCCACAAATAACAGGCTCACGCAGAGGTGAAGCCCTACAGGACCAAGTCCCGGCAGCTCTTGATGTGTGTTTCGATCATTTGCGTCGCCCGTTCTGCGCGTCGGTCATCAAAGCTGTAGGCGGCATCAGCCAGCAGGCTTGCAATCTGGGACCACCCGCGGGCGCGCCACTGTGTAGACAGCTTTGGTCCATCGTCAGGGACAGCGTCGGGCAAGATCGCTTCCAGCATCAAATCAAACGTGTCCACCAGTTCGGCGTTGGTTTCGGCCTCTGGGCTGCGGGTCGCGCGCTGATGGGTGGTCAGTGCGGACATGCGTCCCGAGCAGGTTGCGAAGACCTCGGCCTGTTCATGTGGCCAAACGGGAAGGGCGACTGCGGCGCCAGTTGCACAAAGCAGGGCCGCGCCGCAGATATTCGGGAGGGCTGCTCTTGTCATGTAACAACTTTATGACGCTTTTTGCGCTGGTCAATACTGTATATACAAAAGATAGCAAAAACATATCTAAAATATATCGCCATTGCGTGCTCTGGCGCAGGTGGTGGGGCAAATTGTTCAAGAGATCGCCAGCCTCGAGAACCCAGCGGGCCTGGCCTGAGGGCCAGTTTCGCAAGAAAGTCCACGTGCACATGCCGCGCATCGATCACAGGACAAACCATGGCCGCACCATCAAGCGCGCAGTTGGGGTCGGGAGCTGAACATACGATTGCGCAACAAAAAAAGCCGCTCCGAAACCGGAGCGGCTCAAATCTTTCAGGAGACCTGTGATTAGCCTAGCGCAGCGTTTGCAGCGCTCTCAGGCAGTTCTTCGTCAAAACAACGTTGGTAGAACTCGGCCACTGTCTGGCGCTCCAGTTCGTCACATTTGTTGAGGAAGCTGAGGCGGAAGGCGTAGCCAACATCGCGGAAAATCTCTGCGTTGGCGGCCCAGTTGATCACGGTCCGCGGGCTCATCACGGTCGATAGGTCGCCGTTCATAAACGCGGTGCGGGTCAGGTCCGCAACTGTCACCATCTGGGCGACGGTCTTGCGACCTTCGGCTGTGTTGTAATGCGGCGCCTTGGACAGGACGATGGCGCTTTCCGCGTCGTGGCTGAGGTAGTTCAGCGTAGACACCAGCGACCAGCGGTCCATTTGCGCTTGGTTGATCTGCTGGGTTCCGTGATACAGACCGGTCGTGTCCCCCAGACCAACGGTGTTGGCTGTCGCGAAGAGGCGGAAGTAAGGGTTGGGTGTGATCACTTCGTTCTGGTCCAGAAGCGTCAGCTTGCCGTCATGTTCCAGAACCCGCTGGATAACGAACATTACATCTGCACGGCCAGCATCGTATTCATCAAAGACGATCGCGGTCGGGTTGCGCAGCGCCCATGGCAATATGCCTTCGTGGAATTCGGTGACTTGTTTGCCGTCGCGCAGTTTGATGGCGTCTTTACCAATCAGGTCGATCCGGCTGATGTGGCTGTCGAGGTTTACGCGCACCGTTGGCCAGTTCAACCGCGCGGCAACCTGCTCGATGTGGGTGGATTTACCGGTGCCGTGGTAGCCCTGGATCATCACACGGCGGTTGTAGCCAAAGCCGGCCAGAATCGCCATCGTGGTCTCAGGATCGAACTTATATGTCGGATCAATTTCCGGCACGCGCTCGCTGCGCTCTGCAAAGCCCTTGATCTTCATATTGCTGTCGATGCCAAAGACCTCGCGTACGTCGATGTCTTCGGTGGGTTTTGCGTTTGCTTCAAGCATACCGTCGGCCATTTGCGTCGTCCTTCTACAGGCCCGCGAAATGGCGGGCCGAAATCCACTGGGCATTGGTGCAACAAACGCGGGATGACCGCAAGGGAAACCGCGCAAAGGAACGCGGGGTTTTTTGGTCGCAGAAATTCCGTGAAAGCCCCTGTGTCTGGGTGTGACGCAAAGTGGGTATATCGCCGTAAGTTAACATTCAGTCGATAAAAATTGATATTTGAGAAAAAATCGATAAAAATAACTGTATGGGAGGACAAGATGAAACAATTCAAGAAAATTGCTATCGGAATGCTCTGTGGACTTGGGTTTTCAGGGGTCGCAAGCATGGGGTCTGCAGCTTCATGCCTTGAGATCGTGCTGACAGGTGTCCAGGGAGGACCGCCGGTCTTTCAGGGACAGGCTGGCGCAGGCACTTTGGTGAAATACGGCAGCGAGGAGAACGGCTGTTCAGACGTCTTGCTTCAATTTGATGCAGGGCGAGGCACAACTCAGCAGTTGTCCAAGATCGGTGTGCCAGTCGGCAAATTGAACGCTGTGTTTTTCACGCACATTCACTCAGATCACAGCGAAGGCCTCATGGATATGATGCAGCTTCGTTGGCACTTCAATTCGGCAGGACCAAAGATTGATATGGTTTGTTCCGAAGACATCACTGCACCCCAGGGCCATACGATGAGTTGTCGTGAGTACGGGCAAAACCTCGGAGCGGCATTGATCGCATCAGGCGAAATGGCTCAGCGCCTGTCGGAAAATCCCAAGCGTCTGGCCGGCGGGCCTTCTGATTTGATCAACACGATGACCTTTGCAGGAAAAGACGATGCTCAGATCGTTTGGGAGTCCGGAGACGTTCAGGTGTCCGCGATCAAGTCCCGCCACGTGGCAGGTCACGCCTCGTACCGGGTCGATACACCTGCCGGTAGCGTCGTAATAGGCGGAGATGCCGGCAATGACACGCCAGCGCCACCGCGCGAAACTTCGACGTCAGCACAGGTCGAAGCGTTGTCAAACGGAGCAGACGTGGTTGTCCATTCGGTCATCCACCCAATCATGGGGCCGGATGGCGAGTCAGGCTTTCCGCCGCCGATCTATTACCGGCAGTCAACGGCAACCGATCTGGGCGGGTTGTCCAAGCGGGCAGGGGTCAAGCACTTGATGCTCACCCATCACATCCCGCCGCTCGGTGCACCAAAGCAAGGGCCCTATCCTGTCAAAAAGGGTGGCCTGACGGCTGAAGATTACATCGAAGCGGTGCGCGCCAGCGGTTACGACGGCGATGTCATCATTGGACCTGACCTGACCAAGCTCCGGCTCGTGGCTCAGTAATCAGCTACATATTCGGGCCGCACGTCCGCAAGAGAACTGCAGTAATTCTCACGCGGGCGTGCGGCTCTTTGATTTGAGATTGCATAAATGTCGCGCCATGGTTTCCCAAAAGGAGCCTGTAATGAACCGTAGACATTTCCTGCTTGGACTAACCGCGCTTGCAACTCTCCCAAAATCCGTTCTGGCGGCGACCTTTGAAGTCACGCGTACCGACGCAGAGTGGAAAGCCATGCTGACGCCGTTGCAATTCAAGGTAATGCGCAAGGAAGGCACAGAGCGGGCAGGGTCCTCGCCGTTGGACAAGAACTACGAAAAGGGCATCTACCATTGTCGCGGGTGTGACCTGAAACTCTATAGTTCCAAACACAAATATGACAGCGGCACCGGTTGGCCGAGTTTTTATAAATCGCTGCCAAATGCGATTGGCACCAAGGACGACCGGAAGTTGCTCAGAGTGCGCACGGAATGTCACTGCCGGCGCTGTGGCAGCCATTTGGGGCACATTTTCAATGATGGTCCAAAGCCAACAGGCAAGCGACACTGCCTGAATGGCGTGTCGCTTGTTTTCAAGGAAGCTTAAGCCGCGACGCGGTTACTACCCGGCAGGGAGTAGCGATACCCCAAACCATATAGCGTTTCGATACTCTCGAACTCGGGGTCGAGTTTGCGCAGTTTCATCCGCAGTCGTTTGATCTGGCTGTCGATGCTTCGGTCGGTCACCCCGAGATCTGTACCGTAGGCCGCTTCCAGAATTTGTGCGCGGTCAAGAACCGCTCCTGGGCGATCGGCCAGGGTCCAGAGCACGTTGAACTCGGTGGCGGTCAGGCTAAGAGTCTGGCCGTTCCAGCGTGTTTCGTAACTCTCGCGGTCCATCATAAGTGGCCCCCGGAGCAGGCGGGCAGCAGCATTTGGTCCTTGCGCTGTTGTACGTCCACGACGCAGCAGAGCCCGAACACGTTCAAGCATCACCCGGGTGGCATAGGGTTTGCGGACATAATCATCAGCGCCCATGTGCAAGCCAACCGCTTCTTCCGTGTCCGAACGGGCATCGCTCAACAACATGACAGGTAGGTCGCTGTTGGAGCGCAGGCGGCGCAGCAAATCCATGCCGTCAAGCCCGGGTAGGCGGGTGTTGGTAATAAGCAGCGTGTTCAACGGATCAGACAAGTCACGCATTGCGGTTTCTGCATCCAGAAACCCGCGTACGCGATGCCCGTCACTTTCCAGCAACCGGACAAGGGCGTTCAGGCTGGGCCGGTCTCCGTCAATCAGTATGATTTGGCCCATTAGTAACCTCCGTGTCCGAGGTGGGCGACGTGGCCGGTTGTGGCAGCAAGGTAAACATCCTGGTGTGCACGCGTGAACACAACGTCACGGTGAGACGGATCCAGCGAGGCTGAATTTCGTTGGAAAAGTCCACCAAATGCGGACCCCAGTGTGGACAGCAAAGCCTTAAATTTCATGGCGTTTCCTCCGAACAAGTGGCGCAAAAACCGCGCCGTTCCTCATGGTCGGATGAACCTCTGTTCAGAATGCCCTCCGACATTCCGCATGTAATCGCGTTAACGATTTTGTCCTTTTTTGGATCGGACAGCTTTTTTGGAGAACATGACAAAAAAGGGCGCCGAAGCGCCCCAGGTGTCAGATCATACGCCGCTCGTCTCCTGGCGAGTGACCTGTCCAGCGTTTGAAAGCAGACGCAAAACTGCTCACGTCGGAATAGCCAAGCAGAAAGGCGATTTCCGTCTGACTCATGGCTCCGTCCTTCAGGTAGCGCTCAGCAAGCGCGCGGCGCAGGTTGGACAGAACTTTTTGATAGGTCGTGCCGGCTTCGCCAAGGCGGCGGGCGAGGGTGCGGCTGCTCATGCCCAGGTCGCGCGATACGACTTCGATGTTGGCCTGACCCGTAGACAGAAGATCGACGATCTTGCCTTCGACCTGCACTCGAATATCGGAGCGAGACGTTGGTGTGCGTTCAAGCACCATGTCGCAGTGCTGGCGTAAAATCTGATAGAGCGCGCTGTCGGCGGTTGACAGCGGGAGATCAAGGTCCGGTTTTGAGAACACCAATTCGTTAGACGGTTGATCGAAAGCGACGGGACACTGAAAGTACTGGGTGAAGGCTTCTTTGTTCTTGGCGCGGTGGTGGGCAAACGAGATGCGTGACGGTGTCAGTTCGCGGGGCAGAAGGTGCCGAAGACCGGCCACCAGTTGCACCAATTGCGCCTCGACAATAAAGCCTGCATCCACCGACCTTGGCAGGTTCATGTTCCAACGATAAATGCCGTCGCTTTCCAGCTGGCTCATATCGACGATCACCGCTTCGGTTATCGTGCGCTGGTATCGGTTGAGGTTATCCAACATGTCCCGGACGGTCGGAGAACTGCGGCCAAGGTATCCGATCACGCCGAGTCGTTTCAGTCGACGTTCCTGTGCCCATTTGAAGTGAACAAGATCGTCGCCACTCAACGCGGCGGCGCGGTTGAAGATTTCAGCGCTCGCACCCATCGGAGCCATCGCTTCCGGTACGGAAACTTCCTCAAGCGTGATACCCGTTCCGCCCATGAGCTGTTTTTCGGTGTATCCGACCGAAATCATATACTCGACGAAGTCACGGGTTATTGCGGCGAGGTGAAGATACTTCTGCTCTTTCATGCAGGTACTTCACCGTAAAATTGTGCGCTTTTCAAGATGTTCGATAGAGGTTTTCGCATGTACGCAGTTGTGCCACCAGGAGTGAGCAATGGATTGCCCGCTCGGGGCAGGACACGCCCAAAAACACTTCCTATTTTTGCTTTTTCTGACCAAGGGCCTGCTCAACGGCCCGTGTAACGGCGTCTCTTGTCCCATCATCGATGCCTTGTAGGTCGACAACAAGCATGTCTCCGCCTTTGTGAGACTGGATCGATTGCTTGTTCCTGGGTTTTCGGATGACCCTGTAGGGGGTGATTTCTCTGGAAATTCCCTTGAAGCGCTGTGGCTCCAGCGGCTCCGCTTGAATCAGGTCGCGGGCATGTGCGTAGGTTTCATAGCTCATCACGATGCCGCCCGGTTCCGCGATGCTCTCAAGGCGCGCTGCCAGATTGGCTTCGGCGCCGATGATCGTGTAGTCCATCCGCATGTCGGATCCGAAGTTACCGACGTTACAGTAACCAGTGTTCAACCCCATACGGGCGCGGAACGGGTGCTCCAGCCCGTTGTTGCGCCAGACCGCTTCCAGTTCTTCCAGCCGGTCCTGCATCGCCAGCGCCATGCGCACACAGGCCCGCGCATCTTCGGCTGGCCCCTTGGTGCTTGGATCACCGAAAAAGGCCACGATCGCGTCTCCGATGAACTTGTCGATCGTTGCGCCGTGCTCCTCGGCGATCCGGCTCATTTCGGTGAAGTACTCGTTCAACAACTTCGTCAGTTCTTCAGGCTGCATACGCTCTGTCGTGGCAGTGAAATCCTTGATGTCCGAAAAGAACACCGTGAGTTTCTTGCGCTCTGTAGAGATCGCCACATCGCGCTCGCCTGCGAAGATCGATTTGTAAACCTGAGGCTCCAGATACTTGGAAAGCTTCGCGGAAACATCCGCCAAAAAGGTATTGTTGGCGGCCAGCTCGTCGTTAATCGTGGCAAACCTTCGGGCGGTCCGGAACTGCAACAGGGCGAACAGCAACCCGCCACCACCGGCAACGACCAGATACGTCAGCATCCAGCGGAACGCCCAGAGGTTTTGGGCAATGGGCTGATGGACAGTTACGATCTGCACGCCGCGTACGTCACCTTCGTCCCAGTCTATCTTGGTGCTTTCGGGGTGCGTGTTGTGACATTCGACGCAGGCTTCGGTCATGCGGATGGGGGTGGCCATTGTGACCGAGTGATCCAGAAATGTCCCGCCTTCCTCATGCATAATCTCGCCCATGCCGGGATTGGCGCGGAACCTCTCCAGCGCATTTGCTTCAAAGGACGTCAGCTCATGCTGTTCTCGGTTTTTGAACGGGTAGTCCGACACAAACCGATAGGTGACAGCGGCGTTGGCGGCGGCAAGCTCCGCACCGAGTTCAAGTGACAGGGTCGCCGGGATCGGAACGGCGCCCGGCTCGTTTCTATAGTTGTGGACAACCTGCGTTTCGCCGTCATGGTGCAGGATACGATCGACCACATTCTCTGAATAATACCCACGCACGGCCGACAGAACCGCGTTCATGCTGCGGCTTTGTCGTTCCATGGCGCGATGGCTCAATTCGTCCATGTCCTGCCAAAGCGCGAGTGGAAGTCCCAAGAGCGCGAGACACACCAAAGCAAGCACCCAAGAAGGGTGTTTCATGAAGAATTTTGTAATGCGTTCCATCCCGCTGGTCCCGCCGATTGTCTGCTAGAGAAAAGGCACACTCAGCGAGGCATGGCAAGCGCTGGCACAAAGTCAGCCTTACTTAAAGTTGCGGCTGTCCTTGATCTGATCCCAAGCCCAAACAACTTCCTGCAACTGTTCTTCCTGACTGCGGTCACCGCCGTTCATATCAGGGTGCAGAACCTTGATGAGCTTTTTGTAAGCCTTGCGGACTTCGGCTTTGGTCCAGCTGTCCTTGGCCTCGAGAATTTCTATCGCGCGGCGCTCGGTGGGCGGCAGGCGCTTGGCAGCACCGCCGTTTTTGCCAGGGTTCTGCGTTGCGTTTCCACCCAATACCTGATGCGGGTCTTCGATGCCGAGACGCGCCCAGGCGCGAGCTTCGGGATCGGTGAACTTTTTGGTTTCGCGTTCCCAAACCTTGTCTGCAGAGTTTTGCGCGTTCAACTCGGCTTCGGTCTTGCCGTCGAAGAAGCTCCATTTGAGGTTGTATTCACGCACGTGTTCCTTGCAGAACCATTTGAATTCGTCGAGTACATCCGGCGCGCGTGGCGCTCGGTATTTCCCGGGTTCATCACATCCCTCGTGTTCGCAAACGCGTGTTGATGTCTCGGACGCACCGGACATGCCACGGCGACCGCGCGGATTTTTCTTCTTTGCCGATTTCACCGACATATCGAAACCAAAGGGATCTGGCTTGGTCATTTAAACACCTTCTCGACTCGGAGCAGAGATTTTAGCGTAACCGGCGGAAGATTGAAGGGGCAGAACGCAATAAATTTTGTATGACACAAGAAATTCATCTTGGGTCCTTTACAGCTTGCCATAGTTGATAAGCGGAGCCTCGCCGAAGTGGCTGCGGGGCTAGAAAATCAGCTTTGGTCCGTCGTTTCCGCGCGCTTCTTGAGCGCTTCGGAAATGTCGGTGACATCCGCACCGTCTTCGTTTGCGGTTTCTTGGGTCAGGGAGTCGACGGCGCGATCCGGCGTCACCTCTTCGTCGGACTTCAGCGGCGGTTCGTCCTGCTTTGCCGAAGTCGACGTCGCAGCCGAGGGTGCCGGAAGTTCCGCTGCCTTCGGATGTTCCAGTTCCTTGGGTTGGAAGGCGCTCGGATCGTCAGCGCGAGGACGACGGAACACCATAACGCTCCGGTATTTAGTGGCTGTGGAGGTCAGACCGCTGCGCTCTTCGCTCGGCAGTGTTTCTGTCCGAATGAACTCCCAGCCATCCGCAGCGAGTTCGTTCATTTTGGCTTCCAACGCGTTGGCAAACTTGCCTTCCGCGCCCTTCACGCCGCGTGCTTTCTGGCCTTTTGTGGGGGCAGGGACCACTTTGTATTCGTAGATCATTGTATCAATCGCTTTCACCGACGCGGCAGAATATGCGCACCCGTCGTGTTTACCCTTTCGCTCGGCTGCGCCTCAAGCCTTTTTCGGTACACCCATGACACGTCCGACCCGCTCAGGTGTCGGCAGAATTGAATGTGCTTGGTGCAAGGCCGCCACGTTGGCAAAGATTTCGTCAGGCATCGGGGCAACGCGAGGACCGCTTTGGTCAATGTGCAACCCGATCCCTTCTCCGGTGGCAGAAAGCCATCCGTCTTCGTGCCAAAGCTCCTGATAAAAATGCAGTCGCTTCTCGTCGTAGTCCAAAAGGTGGAAAGTCGCGCGCACCTTGTCTCCCAAATGCAGTTCTCTCAGGTAACAAAGATGGAATTCTGCCGAGAAAGTCGTGTTGCCCGTGCGTTCTCTGTATTCAGGGCCAAACCCGAGTTCGGTCCAGATTTGATCAACCCCGCGGTCAAAGAGCACGTTGTAGAACGCCATGTTCAAGTGGCCGTTGAAATCAAGCCATTGCTCCTCGACTTCCATCCAGCTGGATGTGAACGGCGCGTCAAATGTCATGTCGGTCTCCTCCTAGTTGAAAGGGTTATGCCTGCGTGTGCGGGAACGGAGCAACCGGCATTTAAGGATGCGACGCGACGACGCCTTCCTCGCAATTAACAAAGCGCCGGTGCTGTTTCCGACACCGACGCTTTGCAGACGTTTTACCGACGTTTTGCAGACCTGAAAAACTAGCCGTTCAGCTTCTTTGCAACCAGCTCGTTTACTGCCTTCGGGTTGGCCTTCCCACCCGTCGCCTTCATCACCTGTCCGACAAACCAGCCTGCCAGCTTCGGGTTCACCTGAGCCTTTTCAACCTGCGCGGGGTTTGCAGCGATGATTTCGTCCAGAGCCGCTTCGATGGCACCGGTGTCGGTAACCTGTTTCATGCCGCGCTCTTCAACGATCTTGGCGGGATCACCACCTTCGGTGTAGACGATCTCGAACAGGTCTTTGGCGATTTTGCCAGAGATGGCATCGCTCGCAATCAGGTCAAGAATGCCGCCCAACTGTGCGGGCGAGATCGGGCTTGCGGTTATGGCGTGCTCATCCTTTTTCAGACGACCAAACAGTTCGTTGATCACCCAGTTTGCCGCCAGTTTGCCATTTCGGCCGTCTGCGACAGCCTCGAAAAAGTCAGCATTCTCTTTTTCGGCGGTTAGTACCGACGCGTCATATTCAGACAGGCCGAAGTCGCTGATAAAACGATTCTTTTTCTGGTCCGGAAGCTCCGGCAGGTTAGCGGCAATATCGTCAACCCAACCCTGTTCGATCTCCAGAGGAAGAAGGTCGGGATCCGGGAAATAGCGGTAGTCGTGCGCCTCTTCTTTGGAACGCATCGAGCGGGTTTCGTTGCGATCCGGATCATAGAGACGGGTTTCCTGGTCCACTTCTCCGCCTGCCTCGACGATTTTGATCTGGCGCTCCGCCTCGACCATGATCGCCATTTGGATAAATCGCATGGAGTTCATGTTCTTGATTTCGCAGCGCGTACCAAGATGCGAGAAATCTTGCGTTTCCATGTATTTTTCGTACGCGCCCGGGCGACAGATAGATACGTTCACGTCCGCGCGCAGGTTGCCGTTCTGCATGTTGCCGTCACATGTGCCTAGATAGCGAAGGATCTGGCGCAGCTTGTTTACATAAGCCGCTGCTTCTTCCGGGCCACGAATGTCAGGGCGGGATACGATTTCCATCAGCGCCACACCGGTCCGGTTGAGATCGACAAACGACAGGTTCGGGTCCATGTCGTGCACCGACTTCCCCGCGTCCTGTTCCAGGTGGATCCGCTCAACGCGAACCAAACGCGCGACACCGGGTTCCATGTCCACGAGGATTTCGCCCTCGCCAACGATCGGCTCGTAAAGTTGGCTGATCTGATAGCCTTGAGGCAGATCCGGATAAAAATAGTTTTTCCGGTCAAACGCCGACTTCAGGTGAATTTCAGCATTCAGACCGAGGCCTGTCCGTACCGCCTGCTCAACGCAGAACTCATTGATTACAGGCAGCATTCCCGGCATTGCGGAGTCAACAAAGGCCACGTTGGAATTAGGTTCGTTGCCGAATTTCGTCGATGCCCCGGAAAACAGTTTCGCATTAGAAGAAACCTGTGCGTGAACCTCCATACCAATGACCAGTTCCCAGTCATGTTTGGCGCCCGCAATCACTTTGGGCTTTGGGGTCTCATATGTCAGGTCGAGCATTGCTCAGGCTCCTTGAATCTATGGCTGGACTGCGTTCTAGGCCAGCCAAGGTTCAGGAGCAAGAGGGCAGGTGGTTTCCCGCCCTTCATGGATTGATTTGAGTGATGCCTTCGGGGGTGAAATAGACCGTCTGCCCGTTCTGCAGGCCGGTCAGGAATGGCATTGCAACAGCCTGAAGCGCGATTTCCTTGCCTTTCGCGGCCAACCGTTCACGCGAAATAATACGCGATGTGTTCTCAAACCCGATTTCGGCGTGTCCCCAAATCAAAGGGTGGATTTCGCGCAAGTGCTCGTGAACAACCATATCGAACCCCTCGCGCAGCGCCGGCGGCAAGTCCTGTCGGAATCCATTTTCGTTGTACTGCTCTCGGGCGCATTGCCAGCTGCGGAAAAGATGGGCGGCCATCAAGTTTGCAGAGTGTTGGTCGCCACAGCGCGTCAAAGCGTCATCAACGCCATCAAGGAAATACTCGACCTCGACCATTTCCAATCCGCGAGGATCAACCAGCAAAGCGTCAAACCAAACCCAAGCATAAGCGCCTGCGCCCCAAAGATCATAAGTGCGGGCCGCGATCCGGCGCGCCTGCAGATCAAGCTGGTCAAAGTCGCCATACCAACGCGGCAGAAGATAGTTGCCCAAGGCACGCATATGGCGCGGGTTGGTTGGATCCAGAGCGATCAGAGCCTCGAATTCTTTGCAAAGCTTTTCTGCCGGGTCGGCTTGACCCGGTAAAAGCGCACAGCGTGCGGCCGATAGCGCCGGGGAATGATGTGTCGTTGGACAAAACCGGTTTAGGATGGCTTCCGCACGCTCAAAATGAGCATGGAAGGCTTCCCGATTGAGTTCGCGTACGTCTTCTTTCGCAGCGGCGCCGCGCCAAGCCCACCCGATGTCGATATGCATATGAGCAACGATCAGCGCCAGAGGATAGCTGTCCGGGTAGTCCTCAAGCATGTACTCGAGCGCCTCGATACCTGCAAAGAAGTCCGCACCTTTGGCTGGATGGCCGTGCAGCAGTGCATGTTCGGCAGCACGAACCACATCAGAGCGCGCTCCAAACAACATCAATTCGGCTAACGGCGTGCCTGCGGATGTCGTTGTGCGGTTCTGATCGTAGGTGCGGATCTGATCTTCGAGGTCTTCCCAACGTTCTTGGCGCGCTAGAAACAGCCCGCGGTCGCGCGTCTCATCACTTTCTTTTTGGTCGGGAGTGTCGGAATTCACCGGAATTTGTAGCCGGTGCAACAGATCCTTAACGGTGTTGTTGCCGTCCTGCGACCCGTCGGACTCGGCTTCTGCGTCGCCACCATAGAAAGTCTGCGACAATTTCTTCAAAGTCGGCTCGGCCGCTGAAGACGTATTCGTCCTGTCCAACGAAAAGAATTTCATCGAGGTCTGCTCCTGTTATTGATCACAAGATGCAGTCCCACTTGGGCCAAAGTTGGGCACCAAGTTGAAATCATGCGGTCGCGGGCGCCATCAGAGCGCCTGATTTACCTTAGGTTAAAGAACGCGGAAATGATGTCGCTCGACAGGAATGTCATACGCTTCCAGTGTAGCCTGCAGGCGGTCGGGTGAGGGCAAAACATCGTTTGGAATCCGCACTTTGGATCCATCAACCATATTGAGCGTCGCCCGGACGGAAATATCGAGACGCGTATCAAATCTGGCAGATCGAATTTGATCGGTGCGCATTTCCGCCTCTTGCGTTGCACTTTTCCACCGCAACACGCCATCGGCCAGCGAAAAGGTGGACACTGGATTGAACATCACGTCGATGAGTGCTGGAACGGCGAAAATTCCCAGCACCGCAAGTATCCACGTCATGGTCCCTATCGCTTTGAGTCCGGTCAGAACTGCAACAGCAATGGCGAGCGAGACAATCGTACGCCCGTTTCGGCCATAGTGAGTAAACGTAAGCGGATCGGGCATCAGACGCCTCTGATCCTTGAAATCATTTCGCTTGTATCGCGGCTCAGATTGGGCTGTTCGGCAATGCGCTTCAGCTGTGCGCCTGCCAGTTTTTGGCGATCTTCATCGTAGCGTTTCCATGTCTGGAAGGCACTGCACATACGGGCCGTCGTTTGCGGATTTACTGGGTCCAGTTTGATTAGCCAGTCCGCAAGAAGTGCGTATGATGCGCCGCTTTCATGATGGAACCCCGCATGATGCGCCGCAAGCATACCCATCACAGATCGGAACCTGTTCGGGTTTTTCCAGTCGAAGTCCAGATGGTTGGTCAGTCGTGAGGTCGTCTTGGCAAGGGCCTCGGGCTTGGCATGCATCACTTGAAGTGAGAACCACTTGTCGATGACCAACCGGTCGTCACGCCACTGATCATAAAAAGCCTGCAGAGCTTCATCGCCGGCCTCGGCGTCTAGAAGCGCGCTTAGGGCTGACAGTTGAAGCGTCATGTTGTTCGCTTTGGCATATTGTGTTGCCGCAGTTGCACCGCCGTCCAGTTTAGTAATGAGCCCCAAAGCCGCGTTGGCCAACGCCCGTTTGCCAGCGGGCTCTGCGTCCGGTGAATAGGCGCCGCTGACCTGATTGGCGGCATAGATTTCCGGTAGAATGTCGGCAAATGCCTCTGCCTTGGCTGAGCGTAAGGCTTCACTGGCGGCATGAATCGCGGCGGGGTCCGGAGTGACACCAGCCTGATGGAGGACTCCGGCCAGCTCGGATTGTGACGGTTGCCCCATCATCAAAGCTCGGTAAGCGGGATCAAGGCTGGTGTCGCCGAGCAGTGTTCTTAGGCCGACTAAGTAGTCCGAGTTCGGCGCGTTGCCTTCGCGTATTGAGGACAGGAGGCTGTCCCGCGCAAGCATCCGTCCGGCTTCCCAGCGGTTGAAAGGATCTGTGTCGTTTGCAAGCAAAAACGCGCGACGGGAATTGTCGATGTCTTGATGCAGTACCACGGGAGCCGAGAAACCCCGCAATATCGACGGCACCGGGCGTGTCGCGTGTCCCTCAAATGAGAAGCTTTGCTCCGGCTCAGTTAATTCGAGAATTTTTGTGGGAACCACTTCTTCGCCGTTGTCGTTCAGCAGCCCAACGGCAACGGGTATCACCTGAGGCAGCTTCTTGTTTTGGCCAGGCGTTGGTTCGCTGGATTGCTTGAAGTGCAAGGAAAATGTGTCATCGGTGTACTCTTCGCGCACTGTCACGTTGGGCGTGCCGGATTGTGTGTACCACAGTTTGAACTGGCCCAAGTCGCGGTCAGTGCTGTCCTCAAATACTTGAATCCAGTCTTCAATCGTACAGGCCTGACCGTCATGGCGTTCAAAATAGAGGTCGAGCGCTTTTTTGTAAGCGTCATCTCCGACCAGTGTTTTCAGCATGCCAATCACTTCCGCGCCTTTTTCGTAGACCGTTGCCGTGTAGAAGTTATTGATCTCCTGGAAACTCTCCGGGCGGACAGGGTGACTAAGAGGGCCTTGGTCCTCAGGGAATTGACGGGCCCGCAGAGCTAGAACGTCATCGATACGTTTCACAGGTTCTGACCGCATGTCAGCTGTGAACTGGGCATCGCGGAAAACAGTCAGACCCTCTTTGAGACACAATTGGAACCAATCTCGGCACGTGATGCGATTGCCGGTCCAGTTGTGGAAATACTCGTGTGCAATGATCGCTTCTATGCGCTCAAAATTGCCATCTGTTGAAGTCTCGGGGCTGGCCAGTACACATGAACTGTTGAAGATATTAAGCCCTTTGTTCTCCATTGCTCCCATGTTGAAGTCATCAACCGCGACAATATTGAATTCGTCCAGATCGTATTCGCGACCATAGACATCCTCGTCCCATTTCATCGATTTTTTGAGAGCTTCCATGCCGAATGCGCATTTGTGCTCGTCACCAGGGCGGACCCAGATGGAGAGGTCAACTTCGCGTCCGAACATCGTGGTGAACTTGTCTTCATGGGCGACGAGGTCGCCTGCGACGAGGGCAAAAAGATAGGCGGGTTTGGGCCACGGGTCCTGATAAATAGAAATGTTGGGCGCGGGCGATTGCGTGTTGTCTTGTGCATAGTATAGGCCATTGCCGTTTGACAACATCACGGGTGTGTGTTCCGCGTCGCTTTCGATCCTAACCGTGAATTGTGCCATCACGTCCGGTCGGTCAGGATACCATGTGATCTTTCGGAACCCTTCTGCTTCGCATTGTGTGCAATACATCCCATTAGACATGTAGAGACCTTCCAGAGCAGTATTTGCTTCTGGGTTGATCTCGACTTCGGCTTCCCAGTTGAACGGCGCGTGCGGCACATCAACCTCGATCCCGCCGTTCACATGGTGGAGTTCAACTTCGTGCCCATCGACCTTTGCGGAAATGTGCTTCAGGCCTTCTCCATGAAGCATGAACGGGCGATCGTGCACGTCATAGTCAGGGCGGAAACGGATGCGGGAGATGACGCGAGTGGCAGTCGGGTGCAACCTGAATGTCAGGTGCACGTCGTCGATGATCCAGCCAAAGGGTTTATAGTCTTTGAGATAGATCGTCTGTGGGGCTGCGTCTTTCATTACTCGCTCCGTGCAAATGGGTTTGGGCAAGATGTATCCTATAGGAGGATACCCGCAAGGGGAGGCATCGTATTGTTCGGGTGCTCAAGAAAGCAGCGGCTTTCCTTCGTGATTTTCAAGAAAATGCTTTTGGTAAAGAAAATAGACCAGTTTTGTTGCCTATCGGAAACTCATGTTCTAATGGGAAAGGCAGGAGAGACACCAATCAGGGAGAGGCGCAATGGTAAAGCGGATTGAAAAACAGGGTTTGCAGGTCGCTGCGGAGCTGGTGGAGTTCATCGAAGGGCGCGCTTTGCCAGGAACCGGTGTCTCCGCCGAGACTTTTTGGGACGGCTTGAGCGAACTGGCGCACGACTTTGGCCCCAAAAACCGCTCCCTTTTAGCGAAACGCGAAGAAATCCAACAGCAAATTGACGGTTGGCACCTTGCTCACAAAGGCAAGCCACACGATGCAGTCGCCTATAAAGGATTTCTGGAGGAAATCGGTTATCTGGTTCCCGAAGGTCCCGATTTCTCGGTCGAGACTTCCAACGTCGATCCGGAGATTGCAGCAATTCCCGGCCCGCAACTTGTGGTGCCGATTACCAACGCAAGGTTTGCGCTGAATGCGGCAAATGCGCGTTGGGGAAATCTCTATGATGCGCTCTATGGCACGGATGCTTTGGGCGACTTGCCCACTGGTGGCGGATATGACGAAGCGCGTGGCGCGCGGGTAATTGCTTGGGCCAAAGCCTTTCTGGATAAAGCGGTACCACTCAAGGGCGCCAAGTGGGCAGAGGTAAAGTCGATATCGGCGGGCGCCACTCTGGAGCTCGAAACGGAGTCGGGGTCTGTGGCGCTTTCGGACGCGGGGAAATATCTTGGACACATGCAGCAGGATGATTGGACAGGTGTCCTGCTGGAAAACAACCACCTGAAAATTGAAATACTAATCAACCCGAAAGTGGGTCCTGGACAAACCGATCCGGCGGGAATTGCCGCCGTGAACCTTGAGAGCGCTATGTCCACCATCATGGACTGCGAGGACTCCGTGGCCTGCGTCGATGCTGAAGATAAAGTTGTGGCCTACGGCAACTGGCTAGGGTTGATGAAGCGCGATCTTGCTGAAGAGGTTACAAAGGGCGGCAAGACGTTCACACGCAAATTGCATGAAGATGCAACCTATACTGCTCCTGATGGTGCCGGTTTCTTGGTTAAGTGCCGTTCTCTAATGTTGGTTCGCAATGTTGGCCATCTGATGACCAACCCAGCGGTCCTCGATCGCGACGGAAACGAGATTGGCGAAGGCCTGATGGATGCGCTGGTGACCGTAATGATCGCGATGCACGATTTGCAGGCCCAGGGCGGTAATTCGGAGCACGGTTCTGTCTATGTTGTGAAGCCCAAAATGCACGGACCCGAAGAAGTTGCATTCTCAGATGCAATATTTGCCAAGGTGGAGGACATTCTCGGCCTGCCGCGAAATACCGTCAAAATGGGAATTATGGATGAGGAACGCCGCACCTCGGCCAACCTCAAGGAATGCATCCGCGCCGCTAAAGAGCGCGTGGCTTTCATCAACACAGGTTTTCTCGACCGGACCGGTGACGAAATTCACACCTCGATGGAAGCAGGGGCATTCCTGCGCAAAGGGGAAATGAAAACAACGCCATGGATCCTGTCGTACGAAGACCGCAACGTTGACATTGGCCTGGCGTGCGGCCTGCAAGGTAAAGCACAGATCGGCAAGGGAATGTGGGCTATGCCCGACTTGATGGGCGCGATGTTGGAACAGAAAATCGGGCACCCGAAATCTGGTGCTAACTGTGCTTGGGTGCCGTCGCCGACGGCAGCAACTCTGCATGCAACGCACTACCATGAGGTGGATGTGCTGGCACAGCAGGAGGCGATCAAGGCGGCTGGTGCGCGTGGTACCCTCGACGATTTGTTGACTGTTCCCGTTATGGAGGGACAGAATCTTTCCGAAGAGGAGATTGCCGCTGAAATTGAAAACAACGCACAAGGCATACTTGGCTATGTTGTTCGCTGGATCGATCAAGGGGTGGGATGCTCAAAGGTTCCGGACATCAACGATGTTGGATTGATGGAAGACCGCGCAACTTGCCGAATTTCCAGCCAAGGCTTGGCAAACTGGCTACATCAAGGCGTTGTTAGCGAGCCGCAAGTAATGGCGGCAATGCAAAAAATGGCCGCTGTCGTCGACCGCCAGAACGCAGACGACCCAAGCTATCGACCGATGGCTCCGGATTTCTCAGGAGTGGCATTCCAAGCGGCATGCGATCTTGTTTTCAAAGGGCGAGTTCAACCCTCCGGGTATACGGAACCGGTTCTGCACGCGCGGCGGCTCGAACTGAAAGCACAAGCTTAATCTTAGGGTCAGGGCATTGCTCTGGCCCTTTTTTGTTTAGGGAGAAAGACATGATAATTTCACAAGGGAAAGCCCGGGCAATAATTCGGAAAGCTCTGGAAAAGGGCAAGGAACTGGAGCTCAAGCCTCTTTCGGTGGCGGTACTGGATGCCGGAGGGCATGTGATTGCGTTCGAGCGCTCCGATGGCGCCGCGCCGGGGCGTTTTGCGATCGCG
This sequence comes from Shimia isoporae, assembly GCF_004346865.1. Taxonomy (NCBI): domain Bacteria; kingdom Pseudomonadati; phylum Pseudomonadota; class Alphaproteobacteria; order Rhodobacterales; family Roseobacteraceae; genus Shimia; species Shimia isoporae. The sequence goes on along the minus strand of NZ_SMGR01000001.1, from coordinate 2,152,731 downwards.
CACGGCAAGGCATACGGAAGCGTGATGTTGGGAATGGCGGGTACCGCGCAAATGGCGCGGGCGGAACAACAAGCCTATTTCATGGCCGCTGTAAATGGTGTGTATGGCGGCCAAGTAGTGCCGGTGCCTGGCGGTGTTTTGGTACGGGATAAAAGAGGTGCCGTGATTGGTGCGGTCGGCGTAACCGGAGACACGTCTGAAAATGATGCAATCGCTGCAATGGCGGGCATCGAAGCGGCGGGGTTGACCGGCGAAATCTGACGCAGCGGGGCAGGGGGTTTTACTGTGTGCTTCGCCGTCCTATGTTGGGCGGCACAGCAAGCAAAGAGGCTCTTATGGCGCGCCCAGTCGTCGGTATCATCGGCAACCAATATCTGATCAATGACCAATACCCTGCCCATGCGGGTGGGGAGATGAACTCGGAAGCAGTGGCCAGCGTTTCTGACTGTATGCCGCTGCTCATTCCGGCGGACCCGCGTTTCGTCTCGATCGAAGAATTGATGGAAACATGCGACGGCTTTCTGCTGACCGGTGGCCGACCAAATGTACATCCGGAAGAATATGGAGAAGCGGCCACCGAAGCGCATGGTGCTTTTGATCGTGCGCGGGATGCGATTGTGCTCCCCCTGGTGCGAGCTTGCGTTGAAAATGGGCAGCCATTTTTTGGAATTTGCCGGGGTTTTCAAGAGGTTAATGTGGCGATGGGTGGTAGTCTCTACCCCGAAATTCGCGACCTTCCCGGTCGGGACAATCACCGGATGCCACCGGACGGAACGCTGGAAGAGAAATTCGCTCTGCGCCACATGGTGAAGTTTTCCGAGAATGGTGTCTTCCACCGCCTGTTTGGCGCGCAAGAGGTGATGACCAATACACTACATGGGCAAGGGATAAAGCGCGCTGGTAGTCGGGTGTTGATCGATGGTTACGCGCCGGACGGCACACCAGAGGCGGTCTATATCGACGGTGCGCCGGGCTTCACACTGTCAGTACAGTGGCATCCCGAGTGGGACGCTGCAAATGATCCGGTAAGCCGACCGCTTTTCGAATCCTTCGGTCGCGCTGTGCACGCCTGGGCTGAGGGAAAGCGGCCGGTGTCGGTCCTTAGATCTGCCTAAATCGGGGTCTGCAAAACGTCGGTATTGCGTCTGCACAGCGTCGGTGAGCGTTTGCCGGGCCAAAGCCCGGCAGTTTGCTTACATTTCGCCACCGGAAACTTGCACCATTTGGCCGCGTACGGAGTCGGCCATGTCTGAGCACAAGTACATTGCCGCATGGGCAACTTCTTCAGGAGTAATCAGACGCCCATGCGGATTCACGCCAACCATCATGTGGCGCGCTTCTTCCTCGGTACAGCCAGTGCGGGCCATGATGCTTTCGATGTTTTGGTCGATGATCGGCGTTTCCACATAAGCAGGGCAAATCGAGTTGAACGTGATTGGCTTGCGCGCGTAGTCCGCCGCCAGCGATTTTATCATGCCGTTTACCGCATGTTTGGACGCGGAATAGGCAGGGCCGCCTTTGAGACCGCGCAGGCCGGCGATCGAAGAGATCACCATCACGCGACCCCAATCCGTTTGGTTCATTGACTTCAGGCTTTCACGGATGGTCAAAAACACGCCGTCCACGTTGATGGACATCATGTTGCGCCAGAAGGCCATGTCGGTTTTGTGCAGTGCACGGCCTTCGGCGACGCCGGCATTGGCTACGCAGATTTGGATCGGACCTCGGGCCGCGACGGCTGCGGCAATACCATCTACCACGGACTCTTCCTGCGCGACATCCATTGCCATTGGGTGAATGTTGTCGGTCGCTGCTTCTTGCAGAACCTCCAGGCGACGGCCGGTGATTGTGACCTGTGCTCCATCAGCCGCCAGAGCCTGCGCGATGGCGAGGCCAATACCGGTGCCGCCTCCGGTAACCAATGCGTGTTTGCCTTGCAAAGACATGATCTTCTCCCTTGTTCAGTTGGAGGCAGGATGAGCCGCGTTGTTCTGAGAGACAAGCGGATGTGGCGCAAACGCCGTTCCGTCACTTTGTGTCGTAAATACCCTGTTCTGTGACAGGTTCATTGCGCGAACACAGTCCTGAATGACAAAAAAGTGCAGAGTTTCTGTCCTTTTTGCCTTTCGAAGCGTTTTGGGTCGTTGCGTCGCCTTCAAACATCGCTAAACCGAAGGAGACGCATGGCGTCGGACCCAGGTGCACGAAGCGCCGCAAGCCAGTAGAGGAGCCTGTGCATGACCGAGACTCGGAGTCGGCCGTTTGACTTGCCGCCAGTCTGGCTTGCTATGGCAGTGGCAATTGCATGGGTTCAGGCGCACCGTTTTTCTTTTGGATTGTCGTTTGGGCCGATCTGGGCAGACCTGCTTGGCGGCTTGCTGGTCGGTGGGGGCATCTTGCTCATGGCGCTTGCAATTTACGAAATGCGGCGACAGCAAACGACCTTTCACCCCCATCATGAAAGCGCTCGGTTGGTACAATCCGGTATTTTCAGCCGTACGCGCAACCCGATTTATTTGGGCGATGTAATGGTTCTGGCGGGCTTGATCCTATACTGGGATGCTGTTTTGTCGTTGCCGCTAGTACCCTTGTTTTTATGGTTTCTGGAAAGACGATTTGTCATTCCGGAAGAGAACCGACTACGCCGAACTTTTCGCATGGATTTCGCAAAATACTGCGAAAAAGTGCGACGGTGGGTGTGATGCCGTTGCGTCGCAGAAATACGGGAGGCGCTCTGTTTGCTTGTGCAGCAATTCAGGTGGCGTTAAAACTTTCTGCAAGTGCAGCATTGTCTGCGTGAAATATTATTACTCCAGGACCTAAGGGGGATAAGAAAGGTGAAAATCGGAACACCCAAAGAGGTGTTTGACGGAGAGAACCGGGTCGCGATGACACCGGATTCCGCCAAACAACTCCAGAAACTGGGCTACGAGTGCGCGATAGAAGCGGGTGCTGGTGCCAATGCCGGGTTCACGGATGCGGCCTACGAGGACGCAGGCGTCGAAGTCATCAAGACCGCTGCCGGTCTGTGGAAGGCTGTCGACATCGTGGCCAAGGTGCGCCAGCCGGACGCGACCGAGCTCAAACGCCTGACCAGCGACAAGACGCTGATTTCCTTCTTCAACCCTGCGGGCAACGAAGAAGGCATGGAAGCAGCCAAAGCCAAAGGCGCAAACGTGATTGCCATGGAAATGGTTCCGCGTATTTCGCGAGCCCAGAAGATGGATGCGCTGTCGTCTATGGCGAACATCGCAGGCTACCGTGCGGTTATCGAAGCAGGCAACAACTTCGGCCGCTTCTTCACCGGGCAGGTAACTGCGGCGGGTAAGGTTCCGCCGGCGAAAGTTCTGATTGTCGGTGCCGGTGTTGCCGGTCTGGCCGCGATTGGTACATCGACGTCGCTGGGCGCCATCACTCTGGCATTTGACGTTCGTCCCGAAGTGGCCGAGCAAGTTGAGTCCATGGGTGCAGAGTTCGTCTATCTCGACTTCGAGGAAGAACAGGCGGATGGCGCTTCTTCAGGCGGCTATGCCTCTGTTCAGTCCGACGAATTCCGCGAAGCGCAGTTGGCCAAGTTCCGCGAGCTGGCACCGGAAGTGGACATCGTGATCACCACTGCCCTGATCCCGAACCGCGCGGCACCGATCCTCTGGACCAAAGATATGGTCGAGAGCATGAAGCCGGGTTCTGTGATCGTTGACCTTGCAGCCGAACGTGGCGGCAACGTCGAAGGCACGGTGATGGACGAAAAGGTGGTGACCGATAACGGAGTTACCATCGTTGGTTACACCGACTTCCCGAGTCGGATGGCGGCACAGTCCTCCAGCCTGTATGCGACAAATATCCGCCACATGATGGCAGATCTGACGCCGGAAAAAGACGGTCAGGTCAACCACGACATGGAAGACGACGTGATCCGCGGCGCGACGGTGACGTTCGAAGGCGAGATCACCTTCCCGCCGCCGCCGCCGAAAGTTCAGGCGATCGCGGCCAAGCCGAAAGAGGTTGTGCCGGAACTGACGCCGGAAGAGAAGCGCGCGGCCGAAGTCGCGGCCTTTAAGGCGCAGACCAAACAGCAGGTGATGTTGCTGGGTGGCGGCGGTGCCTTGATCCTGCTTCTGGGTCTGGTGGCTCCAGCGAGCTTCATGCAGCACTTCATCGTTTTTGTGCTGGCATGTTTTGTAGGTTTCCAGGTGATCTGGGGCGTTGCACATTCGCTGCACACACCTTTGATGGCCGTGACCAACGCGATTTCGTCGATCATTATTTTGGGCGCCCTGATGCAAATCGGATCCGGGTCGTTCCTTGTGATCCTGCTTGCCGCGGCCTCGGTCTTTATGGCCGGGATCAACATATTCGGCGGCTTCCTCGTGACACGGCGCATGCTCGCCATGTTCCAGAAATCCTAAGGAGTAGGGAAACATGATTGGATTCACTACTGCGGCCTATGTTGTTGCCGCTGTCCTCTTCATCCTTTCTCTGGGTGGTCTGAGCAATCAGGAAAGCGCAAAGCGCGCGGTTTGGTATGGAATTGTCGGCATGGCGCTGGCGGTTTTCGCCACGCTGATCGGACCGGGCTCGGGCCTGTGGTTCCTTTCGGTGCCACTGATCCTTGCAGGTGGTGCGATTGGCTACCAGTTGGCGTCCAAGGTCGAAATGACCCAGATGCCGGAACTGGTGGCAGGCATGCACGCGCTGGTTGGTCTGGCGGCTGTGTTTGTTGGTTTCAACGCACATTTCGAGATTGGCAATGCTGCCGCTGCGAATGCTATTGGCATGGAAGCTGTGAAAGAGCTTGGTTCGTTCGGGCAGCTGATCGCCAAGAAATCCGCCATCGAAATCAACATTCTGTTTGTTGAGTTGTCCCTTGGTGTCTGGATCGGTGCGGTGACCTTCACTGGGTCCGTGATTGCCTATGGCAAGCTGTCGGGCAAGGTGACTTCGGCGGCTGAAAAGTTGCCTGGCGGCCACATGCTGAACGCTGGTGCGGCGGCTTTGTCGCTGGCCTGCTTGATCTGGTACCTGAACTCCGGCGCGATCCTGCCGCTGTTGATCCTGACAATTGCGGCATTGTTCATCGGCTACCACCTGATCATGGGTATCGGTGGTGCAGACATGCCGGTGGTTGTGTCGATGCTGAACTCCTACTCCGGTTGGGCTGCAGCTGCGATTGGCTTCTCGCTCGGCAACGACCTGTTGATCGTTGTGGGGGCGCTTGTAGGTTCTTCCGGTGCGATCCTCAGCTACATCATGTGTAAGGCGATGAACCGTTCGTTCGTTTCGGTGATCCTGGGCGGCTTTGGCGGTTCGACAGGTCCGGCCATGGAAGTGGAAGGCGAGCAGATCGCCATCGAAGCAGATGGCGTTGCCGCCGCGCTGGACGATGCCGACAGCGTTGTGATCATCCCGGGCTACGGCATGGCCGTTGCTCAGGCACAGCAGAACGTGGCGGAACTGACCCGTCGTCTGCGCGCCAAGGGCAAGAACGTGCGTTTTGCAATCCACCCGGTTGCGGGGCGTCTTCCAGGTCACATGAACGTTCTGCTCGCGGAAGCGAAGGTGCCATACGACATCGTGCTGGAAATGGACGAGATCAACGATGACTTCCCGGAAACGGATGTGGCCATCGTGATCGGCTCCAATGACATCGTGAACCCAGCGGCGCAGGAAGATCCGAACTCTCCGATTGCCGGCATGCCGGTTCTGGAGTGCTGGAAAGCCAAGCAGGTGTTTGTGTCCAAGCGTGGGCAAGGCACCGGTTATTCGGGCATCGAGAACCCGCTCTTCTTTAAAGAGAACACACGCATGTTCTACGGTGACGCCAAGGCCAGCCTGGACAAGCTGCTGACGATGATCGACTGATCATCGCAAGGATTGCAGAAAAACGAGAGGGCGCTTCCGGTTGGGAGCGCCTTTTTTGCTTGGAATGGAGCAATCTCCGCCACAGAATCCCCCGTACAAGCCCAACCGTATACCGTGGTATCCCGCTAAGTTATTGAAAAGCATAATTTCTTTACAGGTTTACCTAGGGTCGCTATCGTGCCCCAACCTTGGAGACCTGTGCGATGCCGCCAATTGAAGATCATCCGCTGCGATACAAGCTGGCCAATGAGTTGCACGCTCGACCATTCCCGACGTTGACGGCACCGAGCACTGCTGTGTTCCTCGCGTTGCGGACACCTACTGACGTAGTGGGACAGGCGCGAGATGCGGAAATGGCGCATTTGACGAACCTTCTGGACCGTTTTGGCGCCGCACATCCGCAACCAGGGGCCACACATTTCACCTGTGCGTTGGGCAAGCATACGCTGAAGTGGGAGATGCATGCGGAGTTTGTGACCTTCACAGTGTTCATTGATCGGTTGAGTACCCGCGCTTTTGATCCGGCAGACTTTGAAGTCTTTCCGGACGATTGGCTGGATGCCGCTCCCGGCAAGCGCATCACTTCTGCATTGCTGAGGGTCGACCGCATGCCGGCACCAGAGAAGGCACTTGCAGAGCTCTCGGACTGGTTTGTGCCAGAAAGCATTGCGATGTGCTACGTGCTTGACCGCTCCTGTCTTGTTGCTACGGATTTTCGCATTAACACGGCAGGACACCAATGCATGGCCGTGTTTGTGGATGCCACCACGGGCGCCCGTCGCATCGGGCGGGTTGTGCAGCGATTGTGTGAGATCGAGACTTACAAGACCATGTCGATGTTGGGGTACTTCCGGGCAAAAAACATCGCGGCCGATCTGGGCTCGCTGGAAGCAGAGGCAGGTAAGCTGATGGGTCAGCTTCGCAGCGATGATGAAGGTGCGGACAGCACGCTGGAACGGTTACTGGACCTGTCGGGCGATCTGGAAAAGCTTATTGCAGACACGTCCTTTCGGTTTGGCGCGACAGAAGCTTACGAAGCGATTGTCAATCAGCGTATTACCGTTTTGCGCGAGGAGCGTTTTGAGGGGCGTCAGACTTTCGGGGAGTTCATGTCGCGCCGCTATGACCCCGCAATGCGCACTGTCGCATCGACGCGAGCCAGAATGATGTCGCTGGCGGATCGGGCAGGGCGGGCAGGGCAACTTTTGCGGACCAAGGTCGAGGTCGCGCGATCTGCCCAAAACCAGGCGTTGCTGGAAAGTATGGACAGGCGTGCTGATCTGGCCCTTCGATTGCAGGAGACTGTCGAAGGCTTGTCCGTGGTGGCGATCAGCTACTATGCAGTCTCTCTCGTAGGGTATCTGGTGTACCCGCTTGCTGGCCCGTTGGGAATTTCCAAAGGGATGATGACTGCGGGAATAACATTGCCGGTGGTTTTGGCAGTGTGGTGGATGGTGCGGCGTATCAAGGCGCGTATCTAGGTCCGGTCCGTTCAGCGCAGTGTCAAAGAAAAAGGGCCGAAGCGATGCGCTCCGGCCCTTTCGATGTCATCTCTTCTGCCTCAGCGACCGCGGATGCGCGGATCAAGTGCGTCGCGGAGACCGTCGCCAAGATAGTTCACACTCAGCACGGTCAGCGAGATTGCGAGACCGGGCCAGAACACGCGTTCCGGATAATCCTGAAGGTATTGAACCGCGTCGTTCAGCAGGCGGCCCCAAGTCGGGAAGTCCGGTGGGAAGCCAAGGCCGAGGAACGACAGGGCCGACTCTGTGATGATCGCGTTCGCGATCCCAAGCGTTGCCGAGACCATGATAGGGCTCAGAACGTTGGGCAGGATGTGGCGTGTGATCATGTGGCGGTTGGACGTCCCGATGGAGCGGGCTGCAAGAACAAACTCTCGCTCCTTGATGGCCAACACATCGCCGCGCACGATCCGTGCCGTGGGCATCCAGGAGGTGATGCCGATGGCGACCACGATCAGGATGAAGATACCTCGCTCTGGTCCAACGGCCGCCGACAGCGGTTCGCGGAAGAGCATCATCATCACCAGCAGAAGCGGCAGAATTGGCAGAGCAAGGAACAGGTCAGTCAGGCGCATCAACGGGCCGTCAAGCTTCTTGAAGAAGCCGGCCATGATGCCCACAAAGCTGCCCAGACCAAGTGCCAGCAGCATGGCTGTCAGGCCCACTGCAATCGAGGTCTGTCCGCCCGCCATCATACGCGCTAGCGTGTCCCGCCCAAGTTGGTCGGTGCCGAACGGGTGTGCCCAGCTTGGGCCTTGGTTGCGGGCGCGAATGTCGATGTATGTCGCGTCATACGGCCAGAGCCACGGGCCAACGAAGACCCCGAACACGATTACAATGAAGACAATTCCCCCCAGCAGAGCGCCTTTGTGCGCCTTGAACTGGTGCCACACGTCGTACCATTGGCTGTGCGGTGGGGTGGTCGGTTCCGTGTTGGACATATCAGTCATAGCGGATCCTCGGATCAAGAATACCGTAGAGCACGTCTGCGATAAGGTTGAAGAACACGATCAGGAAGGCGAACATAAAGGTCAGTGTCTGCACAGTTGGCAGGTCGTTGGCCTGAATGGCGCCGATCAGCTGACCGCCGATGCCGTTCACCGAGAACACTTGTTCGGTGATGATTGCGCCGCCAAAGATCGCCGGAAGACCCAGAGCAATCACGGTCACAACCGGGATCATCGAGTTGCGCAGTACGTGAACCAGCACGACCACTTTCTCGCTCAGGCCTTTGGCACGCGCTGTGCGCACATAGTCCTGATTGAGGTTGTCCAGCATCGAAGCGCGCATGTAGCGGCTGATCTGGGCGGTGGTCTGCAGTGCCAGTACCATTACCGGCATGATCATCTGACGCAGCTGATAGACAAAGCTGTCCCAATCGGTCACCTCGTGGGTCGTGTCATAGATGAACGGGAACCACCCCAGATTCACCGAGAAGATCACGATCACCAGCGGGCCGGTGAAGAACGGCGGGATGGAGTAGCCGATCATGGTGATGAATGTACCGGCCTGATCGAAGATCGAATACTGTTTGTAGGCAGAATAGATGCCGATCGGCAGGGCGATCAGGATGCCTACGATGTAGGACATGCCAACAACCCACAGGGTTTGCGGCAGGCGTTCTACGACCACGTCCATGACGGGGCCGCGATGCTGCCAAGAGATGATGCGGAGTTTGTCTTCGGAAAAAGTGGTGCCGAAGTAGTGATCAAACATCACCTGCGGCTCTACCCAGAAGAACTGGACCAGCCATTTCCAGTATCGGACATGCATCGGTTCGCCGAGACCAAGGGCCTGGCGCATCTTCTCTTTGACTTCCGGTGGCACGGTCAGCGGGACCTGAGCCATCGGGTCGCCCGGTGCCAGTTCTAGCAACAGGAAGATGACGAGTGAGATAAAGAGGAGCGTCGGGATCGCGAGGATCAACCGCCGTATTGTGAAGGTCAGCATGAGTGGCGCCTTTTTTTATGCGTCTGTTTTTCTTAGTTGAGCCAATGCGCAGCGACCTGCCTGCACGTGGCCGATAAAGTGAGGGCGAGTCCGAAGACCCGCCCTCTCAAGTCGCATTACTTCATGCGATACCAGTCTGCAACGTTCCACAGCTCGGAGTCCCAAACGTTCAGTTTGACACCACCCAGGCTGTTGGCGTGTGCGGACACGCGACCACGGTGCACCAGCGGCACAATGGTGTAGCTGTCTTTGGTCAGCATGTCGTTCATCTTCTTCGCGATCTCGCCGCGCTTCTCGATGTCGCCGGTCTGGGCCAGCTCGTCGATCAGAGCGTCATATGCAGGATCGCAGAAGCGGTTGATGTTCTCACCCTGCCACTGGCTGTCAGGCTTCGGCTCGTTGCCGCAGCGATAGGCCGCCAGATACTGCTGAGGGTCGGTGCCGTTGAAGGTGTTCGCATACATCTCAACGTCAGCATAGAACTTCTGGAAGGTGTCGGGGGAACCCGGGTCACCGCCGAAGAATACGGATGCGGACAGGTTGCGCAGCTCGGTTTCAACACCGATTTCGCTCCACCACTGTTTGATCAGGGCTTGGAAGTCCTGACGAACGGCGTTCGTGGAGGTCTGGTACAGGATGGACAGCTTGACGCCGTCTTTCGCGCGGATGCCGTCGCCGCCTTTAACCCAGCCGGCTTCGTCCAGCAGGGCGTTTGCGCCAGCGATGTCCTGCGTCATGCAGTAGTCGTTGTTTGCAGCGTAGTTGGCCGGAACCGGAACCACGTCACAGGTCACTTTACCTGCTTTACCGTAGCCGATCTCAACCAGCAGTTCGCGGTCGATCGCCATGGACAGCGCTTTACGCACGTTCATGTCGGACAGGAACGGGTGCGGGTGCGCAACGGTGGAACGCTCGCCTTCCGCAAGATCGGACGACGGGTTGGTCAGGTTCATTTCCAGACGCTCAACCAGCGGACCGAAGCCTGCGATGGCTTTGCCTTTACCGCCTTCTTCCATCTTGGCGATCACGTCGGGTGCCAGCTGGAGGTTCCATGCGTAGTCGAATTCGCCGGTTTCCAGAACCGCGCGGCCCGCGCCGGTTGCGTCGCCGCCACCTTTGAAGGTTACGGTTGCGAATGCCGGTTTCGCCGGATCACGGTAGTTCGGGTTTGCTTCGAACTGGATCACGTCGTTGGTGCGGAAGTCGGTTACAACGAACGGGCCTGTGCCGATCGGGCCGAAGTTCTCAGCAGTACACTCAGGCGCTTTTGCACCCATGCAGTTTTCGAACTGAGCTTTCTGGATGATCGGGGACTGACCGCCGACGAACGGACCATACGGGTTCGGCTTCGGTGCGGAGAAGGTTACTTTGACGGTAAGGTCGTCAATCGCATCAACGCTGTCTACGCCATCAAAGAACGATGCCTGTGCGCAGCCGCCTTCGGGGTGCATGCAGTATGCCGCGGTGAAAACAACGTCAGCAGAGGTTACAGCGGAACCGTCAGACCAAACGAGGCCTTCCTGCAGCTTCCATGTGATGCTGGTCAGGTCCTCGGAAACGCCGCCGTTGCCGACAGTCGGGATCTCTTGGGCCAGGAACGGAACCAGAGCGCCGGTTTCGTCGTAGCGGGCCAGCGGCTCAATGGTCAGCGATGCCGATTCGATGTCCTTGGTACCACCCGACAGATACGGGTTCAGGATCGAAGGCGCCTGCCAGTAGATGATGTTTACGTGGCCGTCCGAGCCGCGCTCCGCCATGGCCGCGGGGGCCAGTGCGAATGCTGCTGCAGCGCCAAGCATCAAAGTTTTAACTTTCATGTCTCACTCCATGTTGAACGCGGTTGCCCGCGCAATTCAGGCGGATTGTTTCCGCCCATTTGTTTGTTGTCAGGAAGAGACCGCGCACCGAATCGTTCGTGTGCAACGCTGAATGATTGTTCAAGTCCCCTCTCGACTGCCCGCATCACAGACCAGCAAACCGGAAAATGCAAGCGCTCGTTTCGGAACTAACTTGGGGTTAGGGTGCGAAAAGCGGTACACAAATTGGCGTTTTGGGGGGTGTTTGACCTTTGCAATTCTTGCCAGTAGCGTCCCGCCAAAGACAAAAAAACAAAAAACTGGGAGTTGTGGGGATGCTGGACAACGCCATCGCCTCGATCGAAAACCTTCGTGTTGAGTTCCAAACAAAAGACGGTCCTGTGGTGGGCGTCGAGGATGTGTCCTTTAAGGTCAATCCGGGCGAAACCGTTTGTATCGTTGGAGAATCCGGATCCGGAAAATCCGTTTCCAGCCTGTCTCTGATGCGTCTGGTGGAGTTCGGCGGAGGCGATATTGCCGGCGGTCGATTGCTGTTTGATCGCAAGGAAGGCGGCGAGGAAGACCTGCGCGAAACCAATCAGGATTTGATGCGCACGATTCGCGGTAACGAGATCGGAATGATCTTTCAGGAACCGATGACAGCGCTCAATCCGGTGTTCACGGTTGGCCGACAACTAACTGAAGGCCTGCGGCTGCACAAAAAGCTGTCAAAGTCCGAAGCTGAGGCGCGGGCGCTGGAATTGCTGCGTCAGGTGCGTATTCCGGAACCGGAACGCCGTTTAAAACAATACCCTCACGAGCTCTCCGGCGGTATGCGCCAAAGGGTCGTGATCGCGATGGCAATGGCCTGTGAACCGCGTCTTCTAATTGCGGATGAACCAACAACTGCCTTGGATGTGACCATTCAAGCTGAAATTTTGGCCCTTATGGACCGCTTGAAACGCGAAACGGGCACCGCGGTCATGTTTATCACCCACGACATGGCGGTTGTGGCGCAGATGGCGGATCGGGTCGTCGTTATGTTCCGCGGCAACAAAGTCGAAGAAGGTACCGTCGAGGAGATCTTCGAGAATCCGCAGCACGACTATACCAAGGCTTTGTTGGCAGCCGTGCCAAAGCTTGGCGAGATGACGGGCACGGATGTTCCAAGCCCGATGAAGCTGTTTGGTGACACTACACACAATACTGACCCGATCCCCGGAACAAACGAGCCGATCCTGACGGTTTCCAACCTCGTCACGCGCTTCCCGGTAAAAGGTGGCCTGATGCGGCGCACGGTTGCGAACGTGCACGCAGTCGAGGACATCTCTTTTACAGTCAACAAAGGTCAAACTTTGAGCCTCGTTGGCGAATCCGGTTGTGGTAAGTCGACTGCCGGTCGGTCTTTGCTGCGACTTGTCGAACCTACTTCCGGCCATGTCGAGTTTGATGGTCTGGACATCATGGCCCTGAACCCGAAAGAACTGCACAAGGCCCGGCAACAGATGCAGATGATCTTCCAGGATCCCTTTGCGTCGTTGAACCCGCAAATGCAGTTGATGGACCAGGTGTCGGAGCCGATGCGCAATTATGGAACCCACGCGGGTGAAGAGTTGCAAAAGCGGGTCGAGATGCTGTTTGACCGCGTTGAACTTCCGCGCAGCTTCATGCGCCGCTATCCGCACGAGTTGTCCGGTGGTCAGCGTCAGCGTATCGCCATTGCGCGCGCATTGGCGTTGAATCCGAAACTGATCGTGTCAGACGAGGCCGTTTCCGCGCTTGATGTGTCGGTTCAGGCGCAGGTTCTCAACCTGATGATGGAACTGCAGGCAGAGATGGGCATTTCGTATGTGTTCATCAGCCATGACATGGCCGTTGTGGAGCGTGTTAGCCATTATGTTGGCGTGATGTATCTCGGTCGCATTGTTGAAATCGGTCCGCGCCGCGCGGTGTTCGAGAACCCGCAACACCCTTATACACAAGCTTTGATGAAAGCTGTTCCGATCGCCGATCCGCGTCAGCGAAAGTCCGAAAAGGACCTGAATTTCAAACCGATCCCGAGCCCGATCCATCCGGTCGACTACGAAGCGGCGCCGTCCGAGTACCGCGAAGTCGGGCCAGAGCACTTTGTGCTGACCACAGACAGCGGGTACTGACCCGATGACTGAGCGCCTCAGCCCACGCGCGATCCTGGAAAAACTGGTGTCGTTTCCGACTGTGTCGAGCGACACCAATCTGCCTCTGATTGACTGGGTTGAGAGCTATCTCACAAGTCACGGCATCGAGAGCTATCGCCATCCGCATGAAACGGACCCGGCGAAGGCCGGCCTGTTTGCCCATGTCGGGCCCAACGTCGAAGGTGCCGTTGTGTTGTCTGGACACACAGATGTTGTGCCCGTCGAAGGACAGCCTTGGTCGACCGACCCTTTTGAAGTTGTCGAAAAAGACGGCAAGCTCTTCGGGCGCGGGACCTGCGATATGAAGGGCTTCGACGCGTTGGCAATCTGGGCAATGGTTGAAGGCCGCTACGCCGGTCTGAAGCGGCCGCTACAGATTGCGCTGAGCTATGACGAAGAGATCGGCTGTACCGGCGCCGCACCTTTGATTGAAAGCATGAACAAAGTCCTTCCAAAAGGCCGCGCGACCATAGTTGGCGAACCTTCGATGATGGGCGCGGTGACAGGCCACAAAGGCGGGCAGGGGTTTGATGTTCATGTCCGCGGGTTCGAGGTGCACAGTTCTCTGATGCATACCGGCGTGAATGCTATCATGTATGGCGCGAAGCTCATTGAATGGGCAAACGAGATGAACGCCGAGAACCGCGCCAAGGCGCCCGGCGAGATTGCAGCAACATTCGAGCCCCCATGGACAACCGTTCACGTTGGCATGATTGAAGGCGGCACCGCACATAATATTACGGCATTGGATTGCCGTTTCGGGCTCGATTTCCGGATTGTGCCGGATGAAAGCCGCGACGAATGGATCGCGCGGTTCAAGGCAAAGGTAGCCGAAGTCGAGGCCGAGATGCAGGCCGTTGTGCCAGAGAGCTTCATCGAGCTTGGCGAAAAATTCTATGTCCCGGGCTTGTTGCCGGAAGAGACAGGAGAAGCCGAAGCGCTGGTGCGCCGGCTGACGGGGGACAACGCTTCGCGAGTCGTTAGCTACGGTACCGAAGGTGGGCATTTTCAGGACGGTGGGTATTCTACTGTGATCTGTGGACCCGGAGACATTGCTCAGGCACACCAACCGGACGAGTTTCTGTCTGTTGCCCAGTTTCAGTCGGGCGAAAAATTCATGCGAGACTTGCTGGCGGAGCTGGCGGGATGAGCGCCTTTCCTTTGGGGTTGCAGCAGCCGGTAGAACACGGTGGAGCGCTCCCGAAGGAAGCGGATGTGGCAATTGTTGGAGGCGGGATCATCGGTGTGATGACCGCCTTTTTTCTTGCAAAAAAAGGTTTGCGACCGGTTGTCCTTGAGAAGGGACGGGTTGCCGCTGAGCAGAGTTCACGGAATTGGGGCTGGATCCGTCAGCAAGGCCGCGACGTGGCCGAACTACCGATCATGATGGAAGCCAACCGGCTTTGGAAAGAACTGGCGGCCGAAGTCGGAGAGGATCTTGGTCTTGAAACCGTCGGCATAAGCTATCTGGCGGAAACCGAACGCGAACTCGCTGAGTACGAAAACTGGCTCGCGCAGGTCAAATCCTCCGGAGTCGACAGCCGGATGCTGTCAGCGACGCAAGCGGCGGAAACCTTGCCGGGGGCGACGCAGAGGTTTGCGGGGGCGCTGTACACTCCGTCAGATTTGAAAGCAGAACCCTGGATCGCGGTGCCGGCGTTGGCGCGTGCGGCTGTTCGGGCAGGGGCGGTGATCGTCGAGAATTGCGCCGTGCGCGGACTGGACCTTGAGGCCGGGCGCGTGGCGGGTGTCACCACGGAGCGCGGACGTATCAAGGCGGCGGAAGTTGTGGTCGCCGGTGGCGCATGGTCGTCTCTGTTCTTGCGACGACACGGTGTAAAAATCCCGCAACTGTCTGTGCAGGCTCTGGTGATGGCGACCGAACCCGCGGCCGCTTTGGATGTTCCGGCTACGGCAGTGACAGGACTGGCCTGGCGGCGGCGCGCCGACGGCGGATTTACAATTGCCCCCGGCGGCTGGCACCGGTTGTTTGTCGGCCCGGACGCCTTTCGCGCACTGCCGAAATTTGTGCCGCAGTTGAAGGAAGACTGGGCCGGCACTTTCTACAGGCCAGCCGCGCCGTGGGGATATCCGGATGCATGGAGCACAAAGCGGCAATGGAACATGGGTGACGAAAGCCCTTTTGAACGGATGCGCGTGCTAAACCCCAAGACCCATATGCCGCCTCTGACCAAGGCATTGGCCAGATTTTCGGCGCTGTTTCCCCAATTGGGCGATCTAAAGATGAAACAAGCCTGGTCAGGCATGATCGACACGATGCCGGATATAGTACCGGTCGTGGACCGCGCTGAAAGTGTGCCTGGATTGAGTATTTGCACAGGTATGTGCGGACATGGATTTGGCATTGGCCCAGCCTTTGGCCGTGTGATGGCGGACTTGGTCACCGGAAAAGATGTCGGGCACGATTTGCATCGCTTCAGGCTGTCGCGGTTTTCAGATGGCTCCAAGATGAAGTTGGGGCCGATTATTTGATCCTCACAGCTGTGGCTTGCCGGAATTCTCCGCATCGTCCGCTCATCCGTTAATTTGTGAACAATCCCCCCTTGCACGTAACTGAATGATCGTTCAGTCTGAGCGGGCGCCGACTTATGGGGAGATTTGTCATGCCAATTCGAAACCGCCTTGCCGAGATGCATTCCGAGATCACCGGATGGCGTCACCATCTGCACAAACATCCGGAACTGATGTTTGACGTGCATGAAACGGCGGCATTCGTGCAGGAGCGGTTAAAGGAAATTGGCGTGGATGAGATCACGCCCGGCATTGGCCAGACCGGAGTGGTCGCGGTCATCAAAGGCAAGACCGATACCAAAGGCCGCGTGATTGGTTTGCGGGCCGACATGGACGCCTTGCCGATTCATGAAGCGACAGGTCTTGAGTATGCGTCCGTCGTAGACGGAAAAATGCACGCCTGCGGGCATGACGGGCACACATCCATTCTGCTCGGCGCCGCCAAGTACCTCTCCGAGACCCGCAACTTTGATGGCACGGTCGTTCTGATTTTCCAACCTGCGGAAGAAGGTGGCGGTGGCGGGCGCGAAATGTGCCGCGACGGGATGATGGATCGTTGGGGTATTCAGGAAGTCTATGGTCTCCACAATGCACCAGGCATACCCGTAGGAGAATTTGCCATCCGCCCCGGCGCCTTGTTGGCATCGGCGGACGAATTCGAAATCACGGTGACCGGCAAAGGTGGGCACGCGGCTGCGCCGCATGAGGCGATAGACACGACGCTGGTCGCGAGCCAGATCGTTGTTTCTTTGCAATCGATTGTGGCCCGCACAGTGAATCCGGTGCACCGAGTTGTCGTGACCGTCGGAACGTTTGAGACCGATAGTGTGGCCTCCAACGTGATCGCGCACACAGTAAAGTTAAAAGGAACCGTGCGAACCTTGGACACGGACAATCGTGCCGTGGCCGAAGCGCGTATCCGTGCCATTGCCGAACACACTGCGCTGGCCTATGGCGCGACGGCGGAGGTGGTCTGGGAGGACGGGTACCCTGTCACAATCAACCACGAAGCTGAAACGGAATATGCCGTGGAGGCCGCACGGGCCGTTGTGGGAGATGCGGCAGTGGACGACAACACGGATCCAATCCTGCCGGCTGAGGATTTCGCCTTCATGCTTGAAGAGCGGCCGGGGGCCTACATTTTCTTGGGCAACGGGGACACGGCGATGTGTCACCACCCGCAGTATCAGTTTGACGACGAAGCCATTCCGGTCGGGTGCAGCTGGTTCGCCGAATTGGTCGAACGCCGTATGCCAGCCGTAAATTGATCAGGGAGCACAAAATGCCGGTCAAAAACCGTTTTGCGGAATTGCATGGAGAAATCACCGAATGGCGGCGCGACATTCACGCCCATCCGGAGGTTCTGTATGAAACGCATCGAACCAGCGCTCTGGTGGCGGAAAAGCTTAGAGAGTTTGGGTGTGATGAGGTCGTCACAGGCATCGGACGCACAGGTGTCGTGGGTATCATCAAAGGGAAGACTGACACCAAAGGGAATGTCATCGGTTTGCGGGCAGATATGGACGCCCTGCCGATGCAGGAACAGACCGGTCTTGAATATGCGAGCCAAACGGACGGGGCTATGCACGCCTGTGGTCACGATGGACACACCGCAATGCTTCTAGGGGCTGCCAAGTATCTGAGCGAGACCCGAAATTTTGATGGGTCCGTGGCGCTTATTTTTCAGCCGGCAGAAGAAGGTGGAAATGGCGCCCTGGCGATGGTCGAAGACGGAATGATGGACCGCTGGGACATCAAGGAAGTCTATGGGATGCACAATAATCCCGGCCTGCCGGTCGGCGAATTTTCCATTCGTCGTGGACCCTTGCTGGCGGCGGTGGATTTTTTCACCATCGAAATCGAGGGCAGGGGCGGCCATGCGGCGATGCCTCAACAAACCGTTGACCCAACGGTGATCGGAACCAACATTCACTCGGCGCTGCAATCCATTGTAAGCCGCAACGTTGACCCTGTGGATCGGGCGGTCGTTTCCGTAACCAGCTTCCAGACGGGGTCGGACGTTTTTAATGTTATTCCCCATACGGCCACGCTGAAGGGAACTGTTCGTACTTTCACACCCGAAACCCAGGATATGGTCGAAGCGCGAATGAAAGACGTTGCGAGTGGCATAGCCGCGACGTTCGGCGGCACAGCCACCGTAGACTACAATCGCATCACTCCGGCCACGATCAATGCCGAGGATCAGGCGATTTTTGCGGAAGAAGTTGCCACAGCCGTTGCCGGAAGCTGCAATGAAGCGCCGTTGGTCATGGGTGGAGAAGACTTTTCCTATATGTTGCAAGCCCGCCCGGGAGCCTTCATCATGGTCGGGAACGGCGACAGTGCCGCGCTGCACCACCCTGAATACAATTTTAACGATGACGCTATTCCCTATGGGAGCAGCTTCCTGTCAGAAGTGATCGAACGCCGCATGCCTGCGGCCTGAACCATACCAAAAGAGGAAACCCCCATGCCGACGAAGAACCGATTTGCCGAGTTGCAGGATGAAATCACCACCTGGCGACGGGACATTCACGAAAACCCTGAAATCCTGTTTGAAACTCACAGAACCTCTGCATTGGTTGCCGAGAAGCTGAAAGAATTCGGCTGTGACGAGATCGTGACAGGCATCGGTCGCACGGGCGTTGTGGGCGTGATCAAGGGAAAATCGACCGGTTCGGGCAAGGTTATCGGCCTGCGCGCAGATATGGACGCGTTGCCGATCCATGAGCAGACGGGGTTGGAATATGCTTCCAAGACCGACGGTGCGATGCACGCCTGTGGCCACGATGGCCACACGGCAATGCTGTTGGGCGCGGCGAAGTATCTGAGCGAGACCCGTAATTTTGACGGAACTGTCGTGGTGATCTTCCAGCCAGCCGAAGAAGGCGGCGGTGGCGGCAAGGAAATGTGCGACGACGGCATGATGGAACGCTGGGGCATTCAGGAAGTCTATGGCATGCACAACTGGCCCGGGCGTCCCGTCGGCAGCTTTGCGATCCGGTCCGGCGCGTTCTTTGCCGCAACCGACCAGTTCGACATCCATTTCGAAGGCCGAGGCGGTCACGCGGCAAAACCGCATGACACAGTGGACACCACCGTCATGGCGGCGCAGGCCGTTCTTGCTCTGCAGACGATCGCAAGCCGGAACGCAGACCCTATCGATCAGGTGGTCGTTTCTGTGACCAGCTTTGAAACGAGTTCCAAAGCGTTCAACGTGATCCCTCAGCGCGTGCACATCAAAGGCACGGTGCGCACCATGTCCAAAGAGATGCGCGATCTTGCCGAAGACCGTATCAACAGCATTTGCGACGGCATTGCCACGACCTTTGGCGGCACGGTTGATGTGAAATACCACCGCGGTTATCCGGTGATGGTCAACACGGATGCACAGACCGAATTCGCGGCCGAGGTGGCCAAGTCGATTTCCGGTCAGTGTGACGAGGCTCCACTGGTAATGGGCGGTGAGGATTTTGCCTTCATGCTCGAAGAGCGTCCGGGCGCTTACATTCTTGTTGGCAATGGCGAGGACGGCGCAATGGTGCACCACCCCGAGTACAACTTTAACGACGAAGCGATTCCCGCGGGCTGCAGCTGGTGGGCTGAAGTTGTCGAGAAGCGGATGCCAGCAGCCTAAGGCCTTTACAAAAAAGAGAAAAAGAAAACCCCGCTCCGGAAGGTGCGGGGTTTTGCATTTGGCTAAGAGGCGGCTTTAACCACCGGTGTGGCTCATGTGGCGGCTCATCTGGCCCGAGATTTCCTGCCGTGAGTAGTCGAAATCATGACCCTTTGGCTTGAGCGCGATGGCACCACGAATGGCGTTCTCCAGCGGCATGTCGCTCTCGCTGCTGCGCAGCGGCCCACGCAGGTCCGACATGCCCTCCTGACCCAGACAGGTGTAAATCTGACCGGTACAGGTGATGCGCACGCGGTTACAGCTTTCACAGAAATTGTGGGTCAGCGGCGTAATGAAACCGATTTTCTGGCCGGTTTCCTCAAGCCGCACATAACGCGCGGGGCCACCGGTGCTTTCTGACAAGTCAGTCAATGCATATCGTTCAGCCAGACGCGCTCTCAGATCCTTCAGCGACCAATATTGGTCCAGACGATCTTCGTTGCCGAGATCGCCCATCGGCATGACCTCGATCCACGTCATGTCCATATCGCGTTCCGCGCACCATTCTGCCATCGGAATCAACTCGTCTTCGTTGAAACCTTTGAGCGCGACCGCGTTGATTTTGATGCGCAATCCGGCCTCGCGGGCTGCATCCAGACCACGCATGACTTGTGGCAGGCGCCCCCACCGAGTGATGTCCGCAAATTTCTGTTCGTTCATGGTGTCCATCGACACGTTGATCCGACGGACGCCGCAATCAGCCAGTTCCCCTGCGAAACGCTCAAGCTGGCTGCCATTTGTTGTGAGGGTCAATTCGCGAAGTTCGCCGCTGTCCAGATGACGCTTCATAGAGCGGAAGAAAGTCATGATATCCCGCCGAACCAGCGGCTCTCCACCGGTAATGCGAAGCTTTTGCACACCCATGCGCACGAAGGCCGAGCACATACGGTCCAGTTCTTCCAGCGTCAGGAGTTCTTTCTTTGGCAGAAACGTCATGTTTTCAGCCATGCAATAGACGCAGCGGAAATCGCAGCGGTCAGTTACGGAAACACGCAGGTATGAAATGGCGCGCTGAAACGGGTCGATCAATGGGGCTGTCATGGGGATGAGGCTAGTCCTGAAAGGGAGGCAGAGCAAGTACTGCGAAGGTTGTAGTCTTTCACAGTCTTGTGCATGATCCAGATCATGAGAAATGCTTTTTTCCTCCTCCCGATCTTGGCGCTTGCTGGGTGTGATCTGCCCCAGCTTGATATGCTTAAACCGAAGCAGGAGACCGGTGTTACGCCGGGTCCGGTTGTCGAGGCGCCTGAGGAAGTCAGTGAGGAAACTCTTGAGTCAGCGGCGGCCGTTGACCGCCCCGAGGCGCAGCCAGGCTCGCTTGGAACGACTGTGGTTTCCCTTGGGGACGCAACGCAGGCAGGCTCTTGGCTAAAGACGCCGCTCGTGGCCAATACCCGCCCCGGCAAGGTCTGGTACAACGGTCGGTGGGCGGCGGTGACGCTTATCCCGATCGAGGGCGAAAGCGGTTCGGGAAGCCGGATGTCATTGCAGGCGATGCAGTTGCTCAGCCTGCCTCTGACAGGCTTGACCGAGGTCGAAGTCACAGCGGATTAATTTGCTACTTCAGATATTTGCGAGCTTCTTTTACAGCAAACGGTTTCATACCATCTGCGTGTTTGTCCAGAAAAGAGATGACTCTGGGGGCATCATGCTTGGACAGGTCGCGTAGCCACCATCCTATCGCTTTCTGAATAAACCACTCATGGTCTGGTACGTAATTTGCGGCCCAGCCCAAAACACGATCCCGGATTTCCAGATCCAGTGGTTTGGGAAAATTCTGCTTCGTCCAAGGCAGAGTAATCACCAGAGCCGCGCGCCTTGTCCACATATGTTCGGATGTTGTCCACGCCTCGACGTCGTCCACGCGCGCAGGCGTGGCCACGAGTCGTTTTTGACCGGCCATACATCCGTGGTCGGCAATCGCCCAGCTGTCAAAATCAGGGAGCCAACTTTGGATGAGTTCCCACGCTGCTTCATCGGGCCGGATGCGGGCTTGAGTAAGCAGTTTTGACGCTGCCAACCGTGCCTCAAAAATGTCGGTGGCCCAAAGTGCGCGGGCAAGGTCAACGCGTTCGTCGACGGTCAATGACCGCCGCCAATCCTTTGTCAGGTCATTGATCGCCGGATTTGGGATACCGATGACTTCGCGAGACTGCTTGTGATATGCGGCCATGCCTTCAGCGCGACCGGGCTCTTCAAGCTTTCGCAGGGCGTCGAGTGCTTCCTCAAGTCTCATTCTACGGTGACCGACTTGGCAAGGTTGCGTGGTTGATCAACATCTGTGCCTTTGGCGATCGCTGTATGATATGCCAGCAACTGAGCAGGCACGGCATATAGGATCGGGGTGAGAACCGGATCTACGGCTGGCATCTGAATGGTTTGCCAAGTGCCTTCAGCGCCTTCGTCAAGACCTGCGTGATCTGACACCAGAAGAACCTTGCCGGCGCGTGCCATGACCTCCTGCATGTTGGAAACGGTCTTGTCAAAAAGCGCGTCCTTTGGTGCAAGAACCACCACCGGAACATGCTTGTCGATCAGGGCGATGGGGCCGTGTTTCAGCTCTCCAGACGCATAAGCTTCAGCGTGTATATAGCTGATTTCCTTCAGTTTCAGGGCGCCTTCAAGTGCCAGGGGAAACATCACGCCGCGCCCGAGGAAGAGAATGTCGCGGGCTTCGGCGAGTTTGCGGGCGGCGGCTGCCATTTGTGGCTCTGCATCCAGCGCAACGTTCACCAATCCGGGAAGTGCATTCAGACTTTTGAGAAGGTCTGCAAAGCGCTCGTCCTCCAGCGTGCCGCGTTGTTTGGCGGCCTTGAGGGCGAGCATCAAAAGCACTGTGAGCTGGCAGGTGAAAGCCTTGGTCGACGCGACGCCGATTTCGGTACCGGCCAGAATTGGGAAGGCGATGTCGCTTTCGCGGGCAATCGAGCTTTCTGCCACGTTTACCACTGACAGAATTTTGTCTGCCTTGCCGTCGCAATAGCGCAGGGCAGCGAGCGTATCTGCGGTCTCTCCGGACTGGCTGACAAAAAGCGCAACGGTACCGTCGGTGACGGGAGGTTCACGGTAGCGAAACTCCGATGCAACGTCGACTTCAACGGGCATTTGAGCGAGCTGTTCAAACCAGTACTTTGCCGTAAGACACGCGTAGTATGCCGTGCCGCAGGCAACCATAGTCAGGCGGTTGATCTTGGTGAAATCCAGTTCTTCGCCGGGCAGCGAAACGTCAGTCCCATCTGTCGTCAGATAGTGCCGGATGGCTTCGCCAAGAACGGTCGGTTGTTCGGCAATTTCCTTTGCCATGAAGTGTTTGTGACCACCTTTGTCGACGCGCGTCTGGTCGATCTCGATCTTTTTCACAGCACGATTGGCCAGATTTCCGTTGGCGTCGCGAATTTCGAAGCTGGTGCGGGTCAGAACCGCGCTGTCACCTTCCTCAAGGTAGGTGATGCGGTCTGTCAAAGGAGAGAGCGCGATGGCGTCCGAACCAACAAACATCTCTCCGTCACCGTGACCGATGGCCAAAGGCGAGCCTTTTCGCGCCGCAACGATGAGATCGTCTTCACCTTCGAAAAGAAACGCCAGCGCGAAGGCGCCATCGAGACGGGAAAGCGTCTTCAGCGCCGCATCGGCCGCGGACAGGCCTTCGTTCATGTAGTGTTGTGTCATGAGCGCCACGGTTTCCGTGTCGGTCTCTGTCACAAAACTGATGCCAGCCTTGGCCAGCTCCTCACGAAGTTCCCGGAAGTTTTCGATGATTCCGTTATGGACAACGGCTACGGGGCCGGCGCGATGGGGGTGGGCGTTGACGACGTTGGGAGCGCCATGGGTCGCCCAGCGTGTGTGGCCGATACCGGATTTGCCGGCAAGAGGTTCATGCACCAGAAGGTCGGACAGGTTTACCAGTTTGCCTACAGCGCGGCGGCGGTCGAGTGTGCCGCTGTTGACGGTCGCGATGCCGGCGCTGTCATAGCCACGATATTCGAGCCGTTTCAGCGCTTCCACAAGTATTGGAGCCGCCTCGTGATTTCCAAGAACACCTACAATACCGCACATTATTGGCTCTCCTGGTCGCGTTTCTGCTTCTTTTTCTTTAAAATCTCGAACAATTTTACAGATAGTCCCGGTTTGGTTACCTGATCAGCCCGTGCCAAAGCCAGGGCTTCATCCGGCACGTTCTTGGTGATGACCGAACCCGAACCGGTCATGGCTTGATTGCCGACTTTGACCGGGGCAACCAACATCGTATTGGACCCGACAAAGGCATTGTCGCCGATCTCGGTGCGGTGCTTCATCACGCCATCGTAGTTACAGGTGATCGTCCCGGCGCCGATATTGGTGCCTTTGCCAACGGTCGCATCGCCAACATAGCTCAGGTGATTGACCTTGGTGCCTTCACCAATTTCGGCGTTTTTAATTTCAACAAAGTTACCGACGTGGGTGTTTTCCGCGAGTTCCGCGCCGGGGCGCAAACGCGCGTAAGGCCCGATGATGGCCCCACGACTGATATGACATCCCTCCAAGTGAGAAAACGCGCGGATACGTGTTCCGGACTCAATTGTGACCCCAGGACCGAAGTAGACATTCGGCTCAACCGTTGTGTCTCGACCGATGACTGTATCAAAGGAAAGCATCACGGTTTCGGGTTGCTGTAGCGTCACGCCCAAATCCATCAGTTCGGCGCGGGCGCGGTCCTGAAAAACGGCTTCTGCTTGGGCCAAGTGAGCGCGGGAATTGATGCCAAGAGTTTCAGCCTCGTCGCAGGAAACGGCGGTCACTGACATGCCGCGTTCGCGGGCCACGCCGACAATATCGGTCAGATAAATCTCACCTTGGGCATTGTCCGAGTTCAGAGCGTCGATCAGGTCGAATAGATCATCCCGCTTGGCGAGCATTACACCGGAATTACAGAATGTTATGTCCCGCTCTTCATCTGTCGCGTCTGCGTATTCTACTATGCGCTCAAGGCTGTCGCCCTTCATGACAAGGCGGCCATATTTGCCGGGGTCCGCGGCTTCAAAACCGAGAACCACAACTGCATTTTCTTCGCGTGCTACAGCCATGCTTTCCAGTGTTTCGGGAGTTACAAATGGCGTGTCACCGAACAGCACAATCACGTCACCGTCAAAATCTGCCAAGGCGTCTCGAGCAACACGTGTGGCGTGGCCAGTCCCGTTCTGTTCTTCTTGCAGGACAACGGTCGCCTCGGGATCATAGTCGAGTGCAGCTGCTTTCACCGCGTCATAACCGTGGCCGGCGACAACAACTGTTTTCTCCGGAGACAGAGCAGCGCCCGCCTGCATCGTATGCACCAGCATGGGCGCGTTTGCGATTTGGTGGAGAACCTTTGGCAAATCTGAGTTCATCCGTGTGCCTTTGCCTGCGGCCAGGATGACAAGTGCGATGCTCATCACGTTTTCTCTTTGAATTAAGTTGCGCCCGTTTTATCGCAGTGCCCAAAGGGTGCAAGGCTGATAGCCATCAAAACTGATTGCGCCCTGTAACAGCGTTGCGCGGAAAATTGCGCACCAAAAAGGCGAGCCAGCAAATGCGCACAGTGATTTTCGATTTGGACGGTACCTTGGCAGACACCAGTGGAGATCTGATTGCTGCTGCCAACTTCTGTTTCCGGAACATGGGCTTCGGGGACGTTCTTGATGTAGAATACGATGCAGGCATAGCGCTGCGCGGCGGGCGCCGGATGCTCACCGAAGGCCTCACACGTTTGGGGCGGTTCGAGGAAGCCATGGTTGATCGCTATTATCCGGTTTTGTTGGAAGCATATGGCGAACACATTGCGGAATTCACGTATTTCTTCCCGGGAGCGTTGGAAGCGGTCGAGGCGCTCAGGTCTGCAGGATATGGCGTGGGCATCTGCACAAACAAACCGGAAGCTCTGGCAGAGCAGCTTATGCAGACTTTGGGAGCACGCGACCTGTTCGGTGCGCTTGTTGGTGCTGATACGCTGACGGTGCGCAAGCCCGATCCCGAGCCATTGCGGGAAACCGCCCGTCGCCTTGGCGGCGATCCGGACCTGACCATTCTGATCGGTGATAGCGACACAGACCGAAATACGGCAAGGGCCGCTGGTGTCCCGTCGGTGCTCGTTACCTTCGGCCCTTCGGGAGATGACATGGCCGCGCTGGAGCCTGAAGCCCTGTTGGATGACTACGCTGCGCTGCCGATGGTCGTCGATGCCTTGATCGGGCGCAATAGCTGATCGGAGAGACTGGAAAGCGGCAGAACCGCGAGATTCGCCAAGGTGTCCTCAATTTCTTTTGCTGCAACCGGCCCCAATACGGGATCAGCCAAGGCGTGGAATTTGGCGCGTAGCTCGGCCTCGGTTGGCGGTGCAGTGTGGTCCCATTTCGGCTCCTGCCAGTCACTTTGGTATTTTTTGCCGTCTCGGGTTTGGATGCACACACGCGCGAGCCGTTGCACCGGAAAAGCCGCATTGGCAACGTCGTGCTCCCGCATTGTGACCTTGGAAGAAAGGGACTGAATTTCCGCGTCTTCGGTTGCCTCATCCGATATGTCCTGAGGAGTAAGGTCTCCGCGCACAAGTGCTACGGCAACCGGAAAGGACGTGGAATACTGCGCTTCTTCCGTGTTGGTCGGGTGCGGCATCGCCAGCCGAACGCTTTCGTGGAACGTCTCAATTTCTATTGCTTCGATGTCGCTTGCTTCAAAGCTGTGGGTAGCTTGTAGGGTCATCGCGGCTTCCATTGGTGCCTGTGCCCAACGACAGACCGGGTAAGGCTTGTAGTATTGTTCAAGCACATACCAACGGTCCCCGAGGTCGTCCCAATGCTCGGTGGCTTGTTCTACCGTGATGGCCGGTGCGCCCGTGAAGCCTGAACAGGCAAGCTTTACAGCCGAAACGCCCGACATTGCCCCCCAGCCCGCGCCGTCCTTTAGCATTGTGGGGTGGTCAATGCAGCGCATCATCTGGCTTCTTGGTCCGTGATATTCCGCAATGCCAACCGCATGACGGGTAAGATCCCTGTCCAACCCTAGCAGACGCGCGCTGGCCGCCGCCGCTGTCACGGCGCCCCAACTACCGCTTGTGTGATAGTCGGGTACAGTGGCGTGTTGTGCCACCGAGACCCGCGCACCGAACTCATACCCCATTGCAATTGCTTCAAGAAACGCCCGTCCAGAGGTTTTGGCTTCGTGTCCCACTGCGAGGACCGCTGGGAACAGCGGCGCGCCGATATGGCCTTTGGCGGGGTTGAAGCCATCATGGCCATCCAGCGCGTCAATCGTCATACCCGCCGCGAGGGCCATGCCGGAAGCGGAGGCCGTACGGCCGTCAAACAGCATCGGAATGTTCCCTCCGAATTCGACGTGGGCATGTGTGCGGACAATACCGGAGAGGCGGGTGGTCATACCGCCGGCACCGACGCCAATCAGATCGAGGATGTTTAGCTCAACTTGTTTTCGGGCCGCTTCCGACAAGTCGTCCCAACTCATCTCATGCACAAAGGCAATTGGATCTTTCATGGCTGACCTCCTGCTTGTGTGCGAGAAAGCTTAGCAAGCGTTGAGCGAGGAAAAGGGCCGAACCCGACCTATTGCGTCGCAATTGACGCAGGAACGATCAGCCGATTGCAGCGCGGGTGGCTCTGACGTAATGCTTGGGTACGAGTCAAATTCAGAGGGCGTGATGAGCAAACGCACGAGCCGCGAGATATTCACGGGAAATTTCACTCAACAGGAACCCATTCCGGAAAGCGCGATCTCAGCAGCAGTTGAGGTCATGCAGTCCGGTCGCTTGCACCGCTACAACGTCGCGCCGGGCGAGTTGGGCGAAGCGGCTCTGCTGGAGCAGGAGTTCGCGTCTCTGACAGGGGCGGATTATTGTCTGGCTGTGGCTTCTGGCGGATATGCGATGGGCTGCGCCCTGCGGGCTTTGGGCGTCGAACCCGGGGACAAAGTGCTGACAAACGCCTTCACATTGGCGCCTGTGCCGGGGGCGATCGCTTCAGTCGGGGCCGTGCCTGTGTTTGTCGGCGTGACAGAGGGCCTCGTGATTGACCTTGAGGATCTTGAAGCAAAGGCTGGTCAGGCGGACGTTTTGATGTTGTCACATATGCGCGGTCACATCTGCGATATGGATGCGCTGATGGCGATTTGTGACGCCAATGACGTCAAAGTCATCGAAGACTGCGCACACACGATGGGCGGCGGTTGGAAGGGGGTACCTTCCGGGCGGCACGGCGTTATGGCCTGTTATTCGACCCAGACCTACAAGCACGTAAATTCCGGCGAGGGCGGATTTCTGATCTCCAACGACGAAGAGGCCATGGCGCGGGCGATTATCCTTTCAGGCTCTTACATGCTTTATGAGCGTCATGCGGCTGCGCCTTCGTCAGAGGTGTTTGAACGTGTGAAGTATCACACCCCCAATGTGTCCGGTCGGATGGACAATCTTCGGGCGGCGATCTTGCGGCCGCAACTGCAGGCACTGCCGCAACAAGTCGTGGCATGGAACGAACGACATGATGCAGTTCTGAACGGAGTACGGGGAACGCCGGGTTTGCACGTCGTTGAGCGACCGGATGGTGAGGACTACGTTGGCAGCTCCATTCAGTTTCTTTTGCTCGATTGGACAGAGGAAAACATTGCCGAGGTATTGCACCGTTGCGGGGAGCGCGGTGTCGAGTTGAAGTGGTTTGGTGGGGCCGAACCTGTCGCGTTTACGTCTCGCTACGATAGTTGGCGTTATGCGCCCAGCCAGCCCATGCCAAAGACGGACCGCATTCTGAAAGGTGTTCTGGATATGCGAATTCCGCTGACGTTTTCCGTGGCGGACTGTGAGTTGCTCGCCCGCATCATCCGCGCCGAGGTCGGCGCGGTTTATCAAGCGGCGTAATCAACGGTTGGCGTCGAAAAAGTCGCCAATCTGGGCAAAAACTTTGGCACGGACATCAGGGCCTTCCATCAGCACTTCGTGCTGTCCGCCCAGAATGATTTCCAGCTGGCCATTTCCCCATCGCCCCATGCGTTCATACACGTTGCGCTGGGTAACGATGGCTTCGTTGTCGCCCATAAAGGTCAGGCACGGCAGGTCTGGGCTGGGTTTGGAGTTCAGCAGTTTGCATTCGGCAATCGCCTCGCGCAGCCAGTGCAGCGAAGGGCCGCCGAGCGCAAGACCCGGGTAGGTGGTGACCTGCTTGCGCATGTATTCGTACATGTCGCGATCGTTTGTCAGCGTGTTTTCGTCGAAGTCTTGCTGAACCACGTAAGTTTCCGCGCCGGTTGTCGGAGCAAAGTTCTCGGCAAAACCAAACGTCGAGGCAAGGCGCATTAGCGCCCACGCACCCGGCTTGACCGCGGCGGACATCATGATTCCCCACATCGGACCTGAAAAAACGACGCCGTTGACAGGCAACTTCTCCATCACAGCCCGCAAGCCAATGCAGCCGCCCATGGAATGCGCCACCAGGAACCAAGGTTTGGGCAGGTTCAGTTCTTCTGCAGCCTCCAAAAAGGCTGCAATGTCTTTCTGGTAGTCGGGGAAGTCGACAACATATCCCGCACGCGGATTGTCGATAAGGCGATCGGCGAGGCCCTGTCCGCGCCAGTCGATCCCGAGTGTCTCATAGCCAAGGGCAGCGAACTCTCCTGCGGCTCGGCCATATTTTTCAACGTATTCAGTGCGACCGGGGAACATGAAGACCGTCCCCCGGCTATTGTTTTTGGGCCAGTGTGCGACCCTGATCCGCACGTCATCAGATGTTTTGAGCCAGTAAGCGCGGGCCTCCGGCCCTTCGGCCACATCATGGTGAAACGGTGCGGAATCCAATGCCATTAGCCCAGGATCGAGCCCAGTTTCATCGCGGCACCCATGTCGCCGTCAATGGACAGCTTACCACCCATGAAAGCAGCAGTCGGGTTCAGTTCGCCTTCAAGGATCGCTTGGAAGGTTTCGACGTCGGCAGTCATGGTCACGTCGGTTTCGTCGTCGCCCGCGCGCACGCCATCGGAGTCGATGATGATGCCGCCTTCGCCTTCGATTGCGAATTTCGCGGAGCCGTCAAATGCGTCGCCGCCCAATTTTTCGGTCAGGGCTGCCACTGCGGTATTGATAATGTCGCTCATCAGTTTGATCCTTCAACTTGTTGTGCGCATCTTGGGATTCGCCGATACGCAGGGTATACTCGTTTACGTTATGGTCAACTTCACTTCTCATCTCAAACGTGCCGTTGCGGCATTTGCCGTCACGTCTTGTGTCTGTGGTGCCTTTCCGGTGCTGGCTCAGGAAGAAAACCCCGATACCGCACAAATCGAATTGCCCGGTCCGCAGGATCTTGCTGGCATGATGCAACAGCTTCGTGACGCAGAGGAGGGGGCCGCAAGCTCAATTGCCGATCGCATCAGGCGTGAATGGAACAAGTCAGGCTCAGCTACAGCGGATTTTCTCCTTAAGCGCGGTGAAACTGCGCTTGAGAACGGCGAGTACGCGCAGGCCATAGATCATTTGACCGCGCTTACGGACCACGCGCCGGATTTTGCTGCCGGATGGGCTCTTCGGGCGCGCACCTTTTTCGAGATGGATGAATATGGGCGCGCAATTGGCGATCTGGAACATGTGCTGGCTCTCAACCCGCAGCACTTTGATGCCCTGATGGGTCTGGCCTTAATGCTGGATCAAATGCAGCACGCTGAAGACGCATATGAGGCCTACTTGCAGGTCAAGGCTATACATCCGCATCAGGCGGGCCTAAGTGAAGCAATAGAAAGACTCGAGCAACAGGTTCTGGGTCGCGAACTCTGACGACCGAAGGCACGGGCATTCACTATGGCCGCACACCGGCAAATCACCGCAGTGCTTGGCCCGACAAACACGGGCAAAACGCATTACGCGATCGAGCGGATGCTTGGCTATCGCACTGGTGTGATCGGCTTGCCTCTTCGCCTGTTGGCGCGGGAGGTCTATGATCGCATCGTTGCCGTGCGTGGTCCGTCTGTCGTTGCGCTTGTAACAGGCGAGGAACGGATTGTTCCGCCGCGCACCCAATATTGGGTCTGCACGGTTGAAGCCATGCCAGAAGGTCTTGGAGCGGATTTCGTCGCAATTGATGAAATCCAGCTGTGTGCGGATCCGGAACGGGGGCACGTGTTTACGGATCGACTGCTCCGAATGCGCGGTACTCATGAAACTTTGTTTCTGGGAAGCGACACCATGCGCAGCACAATCGCGGCGTTGGTGCCTGACTCTCAATTCATGCGTCGTGAGCGGATGTCCACACTGAGTTACTCCGGTTCGCGCAAGATCAGCCGCATGCAACCAAGATCAGCAATTGTCGGCTTTTCAGTCGACAATGTTTACGCAATTGCGGAATTGATCCGCCGCCAGAAAGGCGGTGCAGCCGTCGTCATGGGAGCGCTGTCTCCGCGCACCCGCAATGCGCAGGTCGACATGTATCAAAATGGCGACGTGGACTATCTCGTTGCGACTGATGCCATTGGAATGGGGTTGAACCTCGACATCGACCACGTGGCTTTCGCGTCTACTACCAAGTTTGATGGTCGCAGAATGCGCCCGCTGGCTCCAAACGAACTCGCCCAGATAGCCGGTCGGGCAGGGCGCGGCATGAGCCACGGAACCTTTGGTGTAACCGGCGAAGCGCGTGACCTGCCCGATGAAGTTGCCAATGCGATCATGGAGCATCGGTTTACGCCTGTTAAGAAACTGAATTGGCGAAACGCCCGCTTGGAATTCGGATCGATCGACGCGCTGATCCGGTCATTGGAAGAAAACCCGGACGACGAGTTGCTGGTGAAAGCACGGGAAGCGGACGATCTGGGGGCATTGAAACTTGTGTCCCGCGAAGCCGAAGTCGTGGCACGGGCGAGCGACGGACAATCCGTCAAGTTGCTTTGGGATGTTTGCCGAATCCCGGATTTTCGCGGGATCAGCCATGCGGAGCACGCGAGCCTGATCGAGCAAATTTTCGCCTTTTTGCACGAAAGCGGTACGGTTGCAGACGACTGGCTGGCGCGGCAGGTCAAGCGGATCGACAGAACAGACGGCGATATCGATGCCTTGTCCAAGCGATTGGCATTTATCCGCACATGGACCTATGTCGCGCAGCGGAATGGCTGGGTACGTGACGAAAACCATTGGCGCGGGGAGACTCGCGCTGTAGAAGATCGCCTGTCGGATGCGCTACACGAGCGCCTGACTCAAAGATTTGTGGACCGGCGCACGTCCGTTCTTTTGCGCCGGCTCAAACAGAAGGAGGCCCTTTTGGCCGAAGTAAATGAAAATGGTGAAGTGACCGTCGAAGGAGAATTTGTCGGTCGCCTCGAAGGGTTCCGCTTTATTGCGGATAAGGAAGCAAGCGGGCAGGAAGCCAAAACGCTGAAAGCTGCGAGCCTGCAGGCTCTTGCGCCGCAGTTCCACCTGCGCGCGGACAGATTTTATAACGCACCTGATACTGAGATCGATTTTACCGAACAAGGCGGCCTGATGTGGGGCGAGCATGCCGTTGGCAAGCTGGTTCCCGGCGCCGACCCGCTTAAGCCGGGGGTTGAAGTTTTCGTGGACGACGAAGCCGGCGCAGATGTGGCGCAAAAGGTAGAGCGCCGTTTGCAGCACTTTATGGATCGCAAGATCGCGGCCCTGTTTGAACCGCTTCTCAATCTCAGCAAAGATGAAGAACTGTCAGGGCTTGCCCGGGGCTTTGCCTTCAGAATGGTCGAAAATCTCGGCATCATCCCGCGCGGCGAAGTCGCAACGGAAGTCAAAGAGCTTGATCAGGATGCGCGCGGAGCCCTGCGTAAGCATGGCATTCGTTTTGGCCAATTCACGATCTTTATGCCTTTGCTGCTCAAACCCGCTCCGACGCGGTTGCGTCTGGTCCTTTGGTCTCTGGCTCAGGGTTTGCAGGATTTTCCCGAAGCGCCGCCTCCGGGTTTGGTGACGGTACCCGCTGGCACAGGGGTTCCGCGTGGGTATCACGCAATGGCAGGCTATCGCGCGGCGGGCGAGCGGGCGATCCGCATCGATATGCTGGAGCGTCTGGCGGATATGCTGCGCACCGAGGACAGCCGGGGTGGCTTTGAAGCCAAGGCGGACATGCTATCGATCACGGGCATGACCTTGGAGCAGTTCGCTGACCTGATGCAGGGCCTTGGCTACAAGGCTGAAAAAGGCGAGCGCCAAAAGGTCAAAGCGGAACCGGAAACCAAGATGGACGAAGCGGATTCCGCGTCGGATGCGTCGGATACTGAGGCAGCCCCTGCCGAGGCGGCGCCGGAGGAGGCTCCTGCTGAAGAAGTTGTGGCCGAGGCAGAAGTGTCTGAAAGCACAGCGGAACCGGCCGAAACCGACGTGGAAGCGTTTTACACGTTCACGTGGGCCGGCAACCGACAGGGCGGCAACCGGAACGCCCGTCGTGGCGGCGGTCAGGGCGGTCATCGACGCGCAGACAACGCTGCCGGCGGTCCGCGTGGCAAGGGTGGCAAACCCAAAGGCAAAGGCGGACCGCGTCGCGACAAAGGCGCACAGAAATTCGAAGCGCGCCCGCCGAAGAAGGAAAAGGCCATCGACCCAGACAACCCCTTTGCCGCAGCGCTTATGGGGTTGAAGAACAAGGACTGAGGGCGTGACCGCCCCGTCCGCCACGCCGACCAAAATGCGCGTGGACAAATGGCTTTGGCAGGCTCGGTTCTTTAAGACCCGCAGCCTGTCGGCCAAAGTTGTGACCGGTGGGCATTTGCGCGTCAACGGCACCAAAATCTCCAAAGCCAGTCATAACGTTGCGGAGGGCGATGTTCTGACCTTTCCTCAGGCGCGTCAAATTCGCGTGATCAAGGTTCTGGCAATGGGCGAACGGCGCGGTCCGGCGTCCGAAGCGCAAACATTATATGAGGATTTGACCCCGAAAGAGGACCCTGTTCCACGTGGGCCGGGCTCTGACGGAAAAGGTCGTCCGACGAAACGGGACCGCCGTAATCTCGATCTTATGCGCACGACGCGGCTTGAAGATTGATGCGTGCTGTTCTAGTCAGTCACGTGATCCGAATTTTGATGAGCTGACCCATGACCTACGTCGTCACCGAAAACTGCGTTGCCTGCAAATACACCGACTGTGTGGAAGTATGTCCGGTGGATTGCTTCTATGAAGGCGAGAACTTTCTGGTGATCCACCCCGATGAATGCATCGACTGTGGCGTTTGCGAGCCTGAGTGCCCTGCTGATGCAATCAGACCGGACACAGAGCCGGATATGGAAAAGTGGGTCGAGTTCAACCGTAAGTACTCTGAGATCTGGCCGGTCATCATCACCAAGAAGGATCCTTTGCCGGAAGCCGACGAACGTGATGGTGAACAGGGCAAAATGGAGAAATACTTCTCCGAAGCGCCGGGCGAAGGCGGTTAAGCGACCGATTCGCCCGCAACCCGGCGGCCCAAAGGCATTGAACTGCCGACAAGTCGTTGGGAAAACGGGATAAATGGGGCCTTTTGGCGCACAGCGCTTTAAAGGGACCTGTTTTTGTGTTATATTGCTGTCATATACCGATAACTGCCTGCAGCCATCCCTGCGCATAATATGCCAAGGGTGGTTTTTTACGCCAGAGCCACAGCGAACGGGAAGCATCCGTTTCCCGTGCGTGTGTTTTTGTCTGGTTTCATGGGGGCTCAGCCAAGGAAGATTTGCATGAGCAAAGCCAAGAAGAACGAATTCAGCCCGAATGACTACGTGGTCTATCCGGCGCATGGTGTTGGCCAGATCATCTCGATCGAAGAGCAGGAAGTTGCAGGAATGCAGCTCGAGCTTTTCGTGATCTCCTTTGAAAAGGACAAGATGACCCTGCGGGTGCCAACCAACAAGGCGACCGAGATTGGCATGCGTGGGCTGAGCTCGCCTGACGTCGTGAGCCAGGCGCTCAAGACGCTCAAAGGCAAGGCCAAAGTCAAACGCGCCATGTGGTCTCGCCGTGCGCAAGAGTACGAGCAGAAGATCAACTCCGGCGATCTGATCGCGATTGCCGAGGTTGTGCGCGACCTGCATCGCACGGATGATCAGCGCGAGCAAAGCTACTCTGAACGTCAGCTTTATGAAGCCGCCCTTGAGCGTCTGACACGCGAAGTTGCCGCCGTGGCCGGTGGGGACGAAGTCGCAGCAGCCAAGCAGGTTGACGACGTTCTGGTCTCTCGTGCCGCCGCCGCTTAAGGCACGCTGTTTTGAGTATAGAAAAGGCCGCTCTTCGGAGCGGTCTTTTTTATTTCCCGGACGAGAGTATCAGGCTTTTGTTGCGTTTTCTCAGCGCCATACGTTTAGATGGGGCAGGGAGAAGCGGCATGGATAAGCTCAAATCGCTGGTGGAGCACCTTTACACTGGTCATGATCGCGGCGCGGTCAAATTCCGCTACGCTTTGATCGTCTTCGACTTTGCGACAATCGCGTTTTTTATCATGACCGTTCACCTCGATCACGGGCCGTGGCTGGTGTTTATCAGCCGCCTGACCGGAGTGATCATCCTGCTGGACCTGCTGGCCCGTCTTTGGGTGGCCGACAATCCCAGGTTTTTGCTGACCCGGCTCTACACAATGGCGGACATCGTCGTGATCGGGACGTTGTTCCTCGATCCGTTGCTAACCGACAGTTTGGCGTTTCTGCGGGTATTGCGGGGGCTTCGGCTGATACACTCGTACCATCTTCTATATGATCTGCGTCAGGACAGCCGCTGGTTCCGTACGCATGAAGACGCGGTCATTGCATGTATCAACCTGTTTGTTTTTGTGACGATCACGACCACAACGACATTGGTTTACTTCATCGACGAAACCCAAACGAATACACCCTACGTTGATGCGCTATATTTTACTGTGGCGACCCTCACGACGACTGGCTTCGGGGATATCACTCTGACTTCGCCGATTGGCAAGTTGTTCTCTGTGTTTGTAATGGTCGTCGGCGTGGCACTTTTTGTTCGCTTGGCGCAGGCAATCTTTATGCCGCAAAAAGTTGTGGCCGATTGTCACGCTTGTGGACTGACGCGGCACGACCCTGATGCGGTGCACTGCAAGCATTGCGGCGAGGTGGTGAAAATTGAAACCAAAGGCGCTTAGCGTCAGCCTACCAACGGCAGCAACGCGATCAGGAGAATGATCTCGCTCACTTGTTGCGTCGCGCCCAGAATGTCGCCTGTTTGACCGCCGATTTTCATATTGGCCGTTGCGGCGCACAGCGCGGCACAGAGAAAACTCAGCGCCGCCAGCGGCAATGACAGCCAGTTTATCAACAGGAATGCAATTGCCGTGGCAATTGTAAGACCTGCTAGCGCTGTTCGGCGTGGGACGCGACCTTGGGCGTGCGACAGCCCGTCAGTCCTTGCGTGGGGTAGGGCAGTCATCACCAGTGGCATGGCTGCCCGCGAGAGCATTGCCACGGCGATCAACAACCAGAAAGCGCCTGACGTGTCCAGCACGACCGCAACCGCCAACCAACGCAGGGTCAGCGACAGGCATAGTGCTATCACACCATAGGCGCCGATACGGCTGTCTTTCATGATTTCGAGACGTCGAGCCTTATCCCAACCTCCCCAAAGTCCGTCTGCCGTGTCCGCCAGACCATCTTCATGCATCGCGCCGCTCATGATCACCATTGCGGCGACAAAAACTACGGCGGCAATCATGGGGGGGATGCCCAGCAACAGCAGCCCGTAGGTCGGGAGCGCCGCCAGCCCTGCGAGCAACGCACCTGCCAGCGGGTACGCCCAGGCCGCCCGCGCACTTCGTTCGAAACGTGCCTTGACGGGAAGTCGCGTCAGCAGAGCCACAGCCGTGGCCGGGTCGTTTGGATGGATAAGTAACGTGTCGGAACCGGACGCGCCCATGTCTCTTTCCTGTCTTGTCGGGGGCTGGCAATCAGGTAAACAACTCCAAAGCCAAGAATTCAACAGGAGCCTTGCCTATGTCCGCAGATTTCACAACTTTGGCAGAGTTTCGCGCCGTTTTGGCGGGGGCACCAGGGACTGACCAAAAGGCTCAGGGTGAAGCAGAAGCGCGAAACGGCCAATTGACCAAACCGCCGGGCGCGCTTGGCCGGCTCGAAGACCTTGCGATCTGGTATGCAGGCTGGCGCGGAAATCCGCGCCCGCAAATATCTGCGCCGCAGGTGATTGTGTTTGCCGGCAATCATGGTGTAACCGCTCAGGGCGTATCGGCTTTTCCAGCCGAGGTGACCGAGCAGATGGTGCTGAACTTCCAGCATGGCGGTGCAGCAATCAACCAGCTGGCGAAGGCCGCAGGGGCGACCCTTGACGTCGTGGCGCTTGATCTGGAGCGGCCAACTGCGGATTTCACGCAAGATGCCGCAATGAACGAGGATGACGTGGTGAGCGCTTTGGCGACCGGCTGGAATGCGGTCAGTGCGGATAGTGACCTTTTGGTCGTCGGCGAAATGGGCATCGGCAACACCACGAGCGCGGCCGCGATTGCCAATGCGCTCTATGGTGGAGAAGCGGCAGACTGGGTCGGCCGCGGTACGGGTGTCGATGATGCGGGGCTTGCCATCAAAGAGCGCGTTGTCCGCGAGGGTGTTGAAAAACACGGTAACCCCAAAGGGCTCAAGGCGCTGCAGACACTTGGTGGGCGAGAGCTGGCAGCCATGGCTGGCGCCATAGCCCGCGCGCGTAGCCTTAGAATCCCGGTAATCATGGACGGCTTTATTTGCACCTCCGCTGCCGCCACACTGGAGAGCGAACTCTCTGGCGCCCTTGATCACGTGGTTTCCGGACACGTCAGCGCGGAAGCCGCACATGGTGCGGTTCTGAAACAGCTGGGCAAAGAGCCGATGTTGAGCCTGGGGATGCGTTTGGGCGAAGGCTCCGGCGCAGCGGTCGCGATCAATATCCTGAAATCAGCCGTGGCTTGTCACTCTGGCATGGCAACGTTTGCCGAAGCAGGCGTGTCAGACGGCTGACCGCAAAATATTGTGGGCTAGGACTTTTGAAAGCAGGCCATTAGGCCTGCTTTTCTTCGTCATTGGGGTCAAGCTGGTTCATCAACATGGTTTCCAGCTCTTCCTCGAGTTCCTTGGCCCGTTGCAGGTATTCGGGATTGTTGGCTGAAGATACGCCTTCTTTCCAGAGCTGAGCCAATTCCTGCACCGCGTCGCGGTCATGGTGGAAAAAGGTGTGTTCCGCCTGGGCGGCCTCATATTCGGTAAGGCCGATGTTCTCTAGAACGTAACGCCCTGCGCGCAGCGAGCTGTCGAACATCTCGCGGACAATGTCGTCGGCACCTGCCTTGTACATTCGAAACACTTGCGTGCGGTCGCGAACACGCGCCACGATGTGAAGGTCCGGACGCTCCCGCCTTGCGTAGTTCACGAGGGTTATTGCCGCTTCCGGATCGTCCATTGCGACAACAAGAACCCGGGCCTTGGCCAGTCCGGCCGCATGCAGCATTTCCGGGCGGGTCGGGTCTCCGAAGAAACCTTTGACACCGAACCGCCGCATGGTCTCGATCGTTTTCATGTTGTGGTCCAGCACCACGGTATTGAAACCTGCCGAGCGCACCAGCCGGTTCACGATCTGACCAAACCGCCCAATCCCTGCAATGATCACCGGACCGCTTTCGTCGATCTCGTCAGGGGCTTGGTGGCTGGTTTCATGGTGTTCTCCGCCACCCTTTGAAATTTGGTCATAAATGATGAACAGGAGAGGCGTTGCCAGCATGCTCAGCGCGACAACGAGCAACAATTCTTCACCGATCCAGTGTGGGATTACGTTTTGTGCCGTCGCGGTTGTGATCAGGACAAAGCCGAATTCACCAGCTTGCGCGAGGGAAAGCGTAAATAACCACTGGCTCCGGCCGCGCAGGCCAAAGGCGCGACCGATCACAAATAGGATTGCGGCTTTGAGCGCGATCAGACCAAGCACGATAGAGAGAATACGCGCGGGGTCCCGCACCAGAACGGAGAAGTCGATCTGCGCTCCAACGATAATGAAGAACAGGCCCAGCAACAGCCCTTTGAAAGGCGCGATGTCGCTTTCGAGTTCGTGGCGGAATTCAGAGTTCGCAAGAAGCATTCCGGCCAGAAAGGTTCCGAGGGCCGCAGACAGCCCGACGAGCGACATCAGGAAAGCGATACCGACTACGATCAAAAGCGCGAGTGCGGTGTACATTTCCGGCAGGCGTGCTGCATGGATGAACCGGAACACGGGCCGCGTCAAATAGCGTCCGCCAAAAACAATGGCCGCGACAAGTCCCAAAGTGACCAGAGCGACGCCCCAACCGGGTAAGCCATCCACAAGAGACAGGCTGTCGTGCCCGTGTTCGTGGCCCGCGATCTTGATGGACCCGTCTTCAGCGAAAGATGCAAGCGAGGCGTCAGCGAACAGCGGAAGGATCACCAGCATGGGGATCACAGCAATGTCTTGCGTCAGCAGAACCGAAAATGCGCTGCGACCGCCGCTGGTTTGCATCAATCCTTTTTCCGAGAGGGTTTGCAGTACGATGGCGGTTGAAGAAAGCGCGAAGATCATGCCGCATGCGACCGCCACGTTGAGCGAATACCCAAGGCCAATGCAGATCACCAAAACGGCGGCCATTGTCAGGCCAATCTGCAATCCACCCAGTCCCACCAACTTGTCGCGCATAGCCCAGAGCGCGCGCGGATCAAGTTCCAGTCCAATCAGGAAGAGCATCATTACCACGCCGAATTCGGCATAGTGCAGCAACTCGTCGGCCTCATGCGTGCCCACCAAACCCAGAACCGGACCGATCAGGATACCAGCGGCAAGGTATCCCAGAACGGAACCGAGACCGAGCCGGGCAGAAATCGGGACAGCGATCACCGCCGTGAGCAGGAAAATACTTGCCGTGTAAAGTGCGTGTTCCATAGTTTTCCCAGTGGTTTCAGGTCGGCAGCGGCGCGTCGCGTTTGAGTTGATCCATAACAATCTGGCTTTGCACGCGGCTTACGGCCGGATGCGGCAGAAGCACCTCGTGGATGAGCCGGTTCAAAGCGCTCAAATCTTCACAGTAAGCCCGCAGTAGATAGTCCGCGTCTCCAGTCAATGTCCACGCGCTTACGATTTCAGGGCGGGTGTCGATCAAGGTGGCAAAACCTTGCGATTGCTCGGGACCGTGCGTTCCAAGATGCACCTGCACAAAGGCCTGGACGGAAAGACCAAGACGGCCGGGATTCAGCTTTGCGACATAGCTTTCGATATAGCCTTCTGCTTCGAGCCGCTGGCGCCGTCTTCCTGCCTGACTCGCAGACAGATTGAGCAAGTCGCCCAGCTCTTGCGCGGTCAAATGAGCGTTTTTCTGAAGCGCCGAGAGGAGGCGTAAGTCGGTGTCGTCAATCATGTGCGGGCTTTTTGCATAAATTCGTTAATTTGTGTGAAACATACGCGGAAATTACGACAATTGCACGTCAGTTCGCGGAAAACCCGCGCCTGCTTGCGCGTATTCTTGCCGAAGCGAACGAAAATACCAAAATGAGGAGACGCCCAATGGGTCCATTCCCGCACGACGCCCCCCGCGCCGAAATTTCCGATTACAATCCTGCCGGAACGGACGGATTCGAGTTTGTCGAATTTGCCCATCCGGAACCTCAGGAATTGCGCGAGTTGTTTGCACGCATGGGCTACGTGCATGTGGCCAACCACAAGACCAAGGCAGTGGAGCTTTGGCAGCAGGGCGACATCACCTACATTTTGAACACCGAACCAGGCAGCTTTGCTGCGCGATTTGTTGAGGATCATGGCCCTTGCGCACCCTCGATGGGCTGGCGCGTGGTGGATGCACAGAAAGCCTATGAGCACGCGGTTTCGAAAGGGGCGGAAGCTTACGACGCGGATGACAAAACTCTGGATTGGCCTGCGATCAAGGGGATCGGCGGCTCTCTGATTTACTTCACTGACCAGTATTATGACACGTCACCCTTCAACGAAGAGTTCGACTGGATTGTCACGTCGAAGCCGGAAGGAGACGGTTTCTTTTACCTCGATCACCTGACTCACAACGTGTTCAAGGGCAACATGGACAAGTGGTTCAAATTCTACGGAGACCTGTTCAACTTCCGCGAAATCCGGTTTTTCGATATCGAAGGAAAATTCACCGGACTGTTCAGCCGCGCACTAACCTCGCCTTGTGGCAAGATCCGAATTCCGATCAACGAAGATCGTGGCGAAACCGGTCAGATCGTCAGCTACCTGAAAAAATACAACGGTGAAGGCATTCAGCACATCGCTGTGGGTTCTGACAACATCTATGACAGTACCGATGCGATTGCTGCCAAGGGTCTGAAGTTCATGCCGGGTCCAAATGAGGCCTATTATGATCAGTCCAAGGAACGGGTGAAGGATCACGACGAACCGCTGGACCGTATGAAAAAGCACGGCATTCTGATCGACGGAGAGGGTGTGCTGAACGGCGGCGAAACCAAGATCCTGCTGCAGATTTTCTCCAAAACAGTGATCGGCCCGATCTTTTTCGAGTTCATTCAGCGCAAAGGCGATGACGGTTTCGGCGAAGGCAACTTCAAGGCGCTGTTTGAGAGCATCGAACAAGAACAGATAAACAACGGTGAAATCCAAGCGGCTGAATAAGCCGCGAGCAATAACAAGATTCCGGTCCAACGGAGCGAGGGGAAGCGTCGTCTGCAAATTGCAGGCGGCGCTTTTTGCTTGTTCGAAGGGGGTGTTGGAAGGGAAGGGGGCGCTTACTCAGCCCTTCGGCATTTTTAGCGTGATGTTTTTGCCTGATTTAACGTAGCGCAATTCGCTGTCGCCGATGGCCGCAACTTTGCCGCCATCAATACGTTCGCCAACGCGTACCATCTTGTAGCGTCCGCTTGAAAGCCGGACCAAGGCACGCCTGTTTGTGGAGGTGCCGTAAACGCCTATCAAATTGATTTTTTTGAGGTTTATCGCATTCTGAATGGTGGCTTGACGCGCAACGGATGCTGTTGTCGGAATGCTTGGCGTGAGTGTCGCAGATGCGGGAACCGCCGCGGCGACCTCTTCCGTGGCCGTGGGGTTGGCGCGCTGCGCCAGTTGGGCGATGTTGCTCGGGCGAACTCGCGGACGCAGCGACGCGGTCACAGCTTCGGACGTCGGCGTGGTGTCTGCCTCTGCCGCAGTTTTTACGTTTTCCGGGCGCA
Source organism: Shimia isoporae (assembly GCF_004346865.1). Classification (NCBI taxonomy): domain Bacteria; kingdom Pseudomonadati; phylum Pseudomonadota; class Alphaproteobacteria; order Rhodobacterales; family Roseobacteraceae; genus Shimia; species Shimia isoporae. Next base: position 2,111,080 of record NZ_SMGR01000001.1, on the reverse strand, counting down.
ACTTCGGGCGCTTCTGGGCGAGTTCTTCGCGTGTCAGCCCACCAAGGGTTGCGCGCTCGGATTTCTCGATCAGGTCATCCGGCCGCAATCTCGGTCTTGCAAGTGCGAGGCGGTTTTCCTGTTCCGCGGCCAAGGCTTCTGCAACATTGATCCGCTTGGGAAAGTTGGCGGGGAAGACAGAAGGACGACCTGTAAAAACGCGAATGCCTTCCGGGCTGAGTGTTCCTTCAGCACTCGCGATGACTAGGCCTCGATCATCAAACTCGAAAGTGGCTCCGGGCGGAGGAGGATTTATCTGTGTATCGGGAGCGGCATCAGACAAATACTCATTCGGGTTTTGCAGCGCTATCGCGTCCAGCGGATCGATTAATGTGTCAATCGACGGTAAATTAAGGTCTTCGACCGCGCTCGCGGGTGCCACGAAGGGTGCACTGGGCGCTTTCTGCCAAATACCGGTTACGGCGTATCGAGCTTCCGCTTCTGCATCGCTCAGAACGTTTGCCCCTTCGCTTTCGCCATCAATCAACGCTTCCACTTCGGCGCTGTCGGTGATGGTGTCGGAGGTCGTTGGTGCCAAAGGTTCCGCGGAAAGCTCGGACGGGTCCACTGCTGCGACGCTTTCGCCGGCCGAGTCATCGGGGAGAGCTGGCGCCTGAGGTTGTTGCGGCTCGGCAACCACAACAGGATTTTTCGGTTCCGCGACGGTGGCTGTGGTTTCGTCCGGATCGGCAAGCGGAGCAACTTCTAAAGGTTGCGATGCATTTGGCTCCACCACAACGATTTCAGTTTCGGAGCTACCGCCAAACAACCCGGCAACCCCATCATCAAGGAAGTAGGTCGCCCAGACGGCCACGGCTGCCAAAAACGCCAGCAGAATGGTTGTAAGGATCAGGCCAAGGTGTTTTGGCTTGCCACGGACTTCGTTTTGTCGCGAGCCAAAGACCGTCAGGCGCTCTTTCTCCTGGTCTTTCTCCTGTTTGAGCTGGTTGCGCTGAGGCACAACCTCGTCAGGCCGTTCGGCAACCAGCGTGTCGCTGGCCTCGGCTGCAGGCAGTTCAGGTTCGGTTTCGGGGGCGGAAACGACCGGAGCAACCTTGGCGACCTTTTCTGGCTTCGCTCTTTTGGCCTTTGCTTTCTTCGGTTTCGCAGCCTTTTCTTTTTTGGCTTCGGTTTTCTTTCCGGTTTTCCTGCGGCTGAAAAAAGAGCTGCCGCCGTCTTCCTCTTCTGCGGGCGTTGTCTCGTCCGTCGCATCGCCGGCCGTCAGGCCGGCAACCACACGACTCGGATCAAACCGGAGCGGTGCGTCCAATGTGGGACTGGTAGAAGTCTCGCCGTTCTGCCCGGATTTGGCGCGTGACACACCACCGAGTTCTGGTGCTTTGCCTCCGTCCGGCTGGCGGCGGCTTGAGAACGAAACTGCGGCGGGGGCCGGAGCGTCTTCAACCGGCGCGTCAGCTTGATCCGTCGAGGTTTCATTGGCCGCCGTTTCCTCGGCTGGCGCCGCATCAGACGTTGGTGTAGTTTCCTCTTCTGGCGCCGGCTCGGCACTCTCTGGAAACGGCTCCGGCAAGGGGCCACTGCCAACCACTACCATTGCCTGACCGTCAAAGGCGATTTCCACGCCATCTGCACCAGCGGCGCGGCCAAAGTCGGGCGCTCCGTCGAACTGCGCCGGTGTTGGCATTGCTGTGAACTGCGCCGGCGAAAAGGCGTGTTCGGACGCGAAGGCTTCCGCTTCTGCCAGCGTGTCCCGAGCGACGGCGGCAACTTGGGTCTGACCGGCCGTTCGGCGGGTGTCAAAGACCAGTTGATCAGCCGTGTAAGGTGTTTCCCGTTCCAGTACTTGCACCACATCATCGGGCGTTGCGTCTGGTGACAAGTTTAGGAATTTAATCTGGTCGTTGGGCAAAACCAGCAACGTTCTGAAATCGGCGCCGCCCTTGACCTCTGCTGTGGCGCGAAGCTCCGCCAGGTCCGCCGCCAGATCCTCGCTGTCCAATCCAACTTCTCTCAACAGATGCCACCCGCCGTCTACGGGTGTGAGAAGACCGATGCCTTCGAAAGAGAGTGTCAAAGCGAGTGTTGATGACATGTATTAGACCTAGCATTCGGGCCGCGAGAAATCCCAACTCCGGCAGAACTGCAGAATTTATAGCAAGTTCTTGCCGACATGGAAGAAAAAGCCGAAAGAGCGTTCCTCAAAGACCAACAATATCACATGCTTGTTGCCGACTGTTGAACAAATAGGAGCGTGTCATGCGATTGGCAGCCATATGTATGATGATTTGGACCAGTGTCTCGGCCGGCGTTGTTGCGGCGCAGGAGCGCACGATCACCGTTGTCGGCGAGGGTATAGCAGCAGAAATGCCGGATCAGGCAGTCATCACTGTTGGGGTCTCTCACCGGTCGGCATCGGCCCAGATGGCCATGGAAAACGTCGGGGATGTCGTCGGCAATATGATCGAGGCGCTAACCAAGGACGGGATTGAAGCCCGCGACATCCAGACCAGCAACCTTGGCCTTCATCCCGTATACAATCGCAATCGAGATGGAGATGAGCGTCCACTGCTTCTCGGGTTCAATGCCAGCAACTCCCTGACCATCAAACTAAGAGACATTAAGGGTGTCGGCGAAGTGTTGGGCACGTTGGTCGAGAACGGAGCAAACGACATTGGCGGTATCTCATTTGGCTTGCGGGATCCTCAATTGGCAATGTCCCTGGCGCGCAAGGAGGCCATAGGAGACGCCCGTGCCAAAGCGGAACTTTATGCGGAAGCAGCTGGGGTGAAGTTGGGTCAGGTTGTAACCATCTCGGAGGTTAGACAGGGATCGCCGCGACCGGAAATGATGCGGGCCGCTATGGCGGATGCCGTGCCGATCGCGCCGGGCGAAGTCAGCCTGACCGCGAGGGTCACAATGGTTTTTGAGATCGAAGGCTAAAACTTGAAACGCCCCGGAAAGCCAGTCCGGGGCGTCTTTCATTGCTCCAAGCGGGCGTCAGCGATGTGCCGCTTTCAGCGCGCGATCAAGGTCTGCGATGAGGTCCTCGCTGTTTTCGATCCCGATGGAAATCCGAACAACATTCGGACCTGCGCCAGCCGCTTCTTGCTGCTCGGGTGTCAACTGGCGGTGCGTCGTCGACGCCGAATGGATCACCAGGCTGCGGGCGTCACCAAGGTTTGCGACGTGGCTGAAGATTTCGAGGTTGTCTACAAATTTGACGCAAGCCTCGTAGCCGCCTTTCAAAGCAACGGTAAATAGACCGCCTGCGCCTTTGGGACAAACAGTAGCAACCCGCGACTTGTAAGGCGAACTGTCCAGACCGGCGTAAGTGACATAGTCTACGTGTTCGTGGCCTTCCAGCCATCCCGCTACGGTTTCGGCGTTCTGCACGTGCCGCTCCATGCGCAACGATAGCGTTTCGATGCCCATCAGTGTGTAATGCGCCGCCTGCGGATTCATCGTCATGCCCAGATCACGCAGACCGATGGCAATGCCGTGGAACGTAAAGGCCAGCGGCCCGAAGGTCTCATGGAATTTCAAACCGTGATATGCAGGTTCGGGGGCGGCAAGCGACGGGAATTTGTCCGATGCGGACCAGTCAAACTTCCCGCTGTCCACCACACAACCACCTGTAACGGTGCCATTGCCGGTCAGGTATTTGGTTGTCGAATGCACAACCAGCGTGGCGCCGAGGCTGATCGGGTTGCAGAGGTACGGCGTCGCGGAAGTGTTGTCGACAATCAGCGGAACGCCGGCCTTGTCGGCTATTGCGGCAATCGCGGGAATGTCTGTGATGTAACCGCCGGGGTTGGCTACGGATTCACAGAACACCGCGCGGGTGTTTTCGTCGATCGCAGCCGCGACGGCCGCTTCATCGTCAAAGTCCACAAACGTTGCCGACCAGCCAAAGCGTTTGATGGTCTGGCTGAACTGCGTGACGGTGCCACCATAAAGCCGGGTAGAGGCCACAACGTTGCAGCCCGGCTGCATCAGGGGAAACAGAGCCATGATTTGTGCGGCATGCCCTGAAGAGCAGCATACCGCTCCGACGCCACCTTCAAGCGTGGCGATGCGTTCCTGAAGCACCGCGACGGTCGGGTTGGTCAGGCGCGAATAGATGTAGCCAACTTCCTGAAGGTTGAACAGCGCTGCCGCATGTTCAGCGTCGCGAAACACGTACGCAGTAGATTGGTAGATCGGCGTCTGACGCGCGCCGGTCGCCGGATCGGGGCGCGCACCAGCGTGAATTTGCAACGTGTCAAAGCCGTAGCTCGGGCCGTCGGTCATTGGAAAATCCTCCCGTAAAATGTCGGAGACAAGTGTTAGGGGGAGAGACGGCAGGGTGCAACGGCGCTTGTGCAAAACGGACCGCTTTCCCGCGTTTTATCCGGAGTGCAGACCACTGTTTTGGTTTGAAGGCTCTAGCGCAGCCAGTATCCGTTGCGCTTCAGGGTGTTGCGGATGACGTGCTCACGGCGCGGGAGGTTTTCGCGATCAAACAAGGCTCGGGCCTTATGTCCGCGACCCTGATAGATCATCCGCTTGAACGGGTCATATTGCTTGAGAACCTTCTTGACCTTGTTCGGCGCAGTGACCTCTTCCAGCGTTTCGATCGCAAGGTCGCTTTCTCGCGCGTACATGAGAGGCATCAGGCGGTAGTGTGTGCTTACGGAGCCATCAAGATAGCCAGAAGGCAAGGCATCACGCCCGCCACCCAGTTCATGGATAACCAAAGGTAAGGCAACCTGATCCAGCCAAGGTGAAAGTGACTGGCAGGCCAACTCCTCAGGCGGATCGCTGCGGATTTCCACCGCGTATTTTTCAAACCGAACACCGAATTCGTGAGGACAACGATAGTAGAAAAAGCCGGCGTTGAAATAGAGATAACGGCGCCAGTATTCATCTGGCTGCGTCAGATCGAGCGAGCTTTCAAATTCGATCCCGAACTTGTCGTAAAGCGATTTCCAGATACCGGTGTACTGCGGCCCGTAAAGCGGCGGCTCAGGCCAACTACCTTCGACCTTGAGAGATGCCGACGGACGGTCAAAATCAAACGGCACGTCGGTGATTTCGCCAGTGATCAGCGTATCGGTGTCAAAAAACACAAACGGTTCGCCTGCAGGCATTTCCCGCAGCAATTCGATCTTGTTGCCATAGGCATACGCTTCACCGAAAAACCGGTTTTCAAACGGCAGCATTTCTGCGCCCAGTTGTTTGAGCAACTGCGTCACGTCCGGATTGGAAATGCGCGGGTCTTTGGACCAGAGCGGTCCCGGCTGAGGCTCGGCAACAAAAAGACGACCGGAGAACTTGGACGATTTCTCACGAAGGGACGCGGCGAAAAGGGCCGCTTCGTATTGAAGCCGGCCCGACTGACCCACGACAACGATGTTAAAGGACGCGTTTTTCTGCGCTTTGCTTGCCATTCTGCCTGCTGCCCTGCACGTTATTTGCGCAGACTATAGGATGTCCGTGCTTCCGGCAAAAGGCGGCAAACACTGAATTTTTGAATTGGAGGTATTATGATGAGACGCTTCGGAGCGATCGCAATGTGTATCACAGTGCTGGCTACTTCAGCACTCGGGGACGACCACAGGGAAGCCGAGGACCAGACGCCAACTGGCAAGTTCCTGACCGCTGGTGAGGTGCGCCCGATCCTAGAGGCCACCAAAAGTAACTGGATCGGAGTTCGGGAATTCGACGGGCATGATCTCGTTTACTTCACGCACCTGGTGAGTTGGCGATGCGGGCTTTACGAGGTTCATTTCTCTGTAAATGGTGGCGAGAAAGAGGTTTTCCCAATCGACGAATGTCCGCCAGATATCGCAAATGCTATGGCTATACCCGACGGTACGCCGGTCTTCGTGACGCGGGAACTCGGCTCTGTCCAGACGGTCGAGGTCGAACTGCTTTATGACGATCTGGGTACAGACGTTGTGACCTTTCAGAGAGATGCTGTGAAAATGCCTTAGTCCTTTGCCGCCGCCTTGGCTGCGGCATCAAGACCGGCAGCACAAAACTGGATCAATTCCTCAAACCGCGCCGCCAGAGACCGGCGATCGTCGCCAAGCGCCTGCATCCGCCAGTCCGACGTCAAAAGCGCGATAAGTCCTGATACGGAATAGACAAAACCCGCTGCAATTGCGCGGGGCGGAGTGTCGGGGTAGAGCCGTGCGATCTCATCCACGAACAATTGAGCCGTCGGGTCAAAGCAGATCTTTGCGAGATCTTCCCATCGTGGGTCTGCAGACACGATTGCCACAAGACGTGCATAAGCAAACCAGCCGGGCCCACCGGTTTCCGCTTTCTCCAGATAGGGTGCAAAGAAGCATTCAATAATGGCGGGGGTGGTCAGCGGGCCATGAAATCTGCGTGCTTCCAATGCGTCGACACGCGCCTGGGACAACTCTTCCGCGCGTCGCGCAACCACGCGCCAGAACAGCTCTTCTTTTGACCCGCCATGATGCGTCACCAGTGCCACCTGAACGCCGGCTTCCTGGGCGATTTCCCTCATGGACGCCGCGTCGAATCCGTGGCGTGAAAATACCTGTTCGGCTGCGTCTAAAACTTTGGCGCGAGTCACCAGCGCACGCGCCGAGGGCGCTCTTTGCCGTTGTTTTTCCTGTAAGAAAATCTGTTCCATGAATTTCACTTGCCTTATTTTGTACAGATGTTCAATTTAAATGTGGGAAGAGGAGAGCAGAAATTGAAGGCAGGTAACGGAAAGTTTGCCCTGATCGGAGCCGGCCCGATGGGGCTCGCGGCGGCAAAAGTAATGTCAGAGCAGGGCGTCGCCTTTCAGGGGTTCGAGATGCACAGCGATGTCGGGGGGCTTTGGGATATCGATGCACCGCGCTCTACGATGTATGAAAGCGCGCATCTGATATCATCCAAGACGATGACGGAATTTGCAGATTTCCCGATGGACGAAGACGTGGCGGAGTATCCTTCGCATAGGGAAATGGCGCGCTATTTCCGCGATTTTGCTGATCATTTCGACTTGCGCCGCCACTACCGGTTTGGTGCCCAAGTCAACGAGGTCACCCCTTTGGGGGGCAACGGAGAGGGCTGGCGTGTCGCCTGGACGGACCAGGACGGTGCGCATGAAGACGTCTTTGCCGGTGTGATGATTGCCAATGGAACCCTGTCGGAACCAAACATGCCGGATTTTCCGGGGCATTTCGAAGGCGAGTTGATCCATGCCAGTCAATACCGGCAGCCCGAACAGTTCGCCCAAAAGCGGGTGTTGGTGGTAGGGGCCGGCAATTCGGGGTGCGACATCGCTGTGGACGCTGTCCACCACGGCAAAAGCTGTGATCTTTCAATGCGGCGTGGATACTACTTTGTGCCCAAATATGTCTTTGGCAAACCTGCCGATACTATGGGCGGAGCGATCAAGTTGCCGATGTGGCTCAAGCGGCCCATCGACAGTCTGATCTTGCGATGGTTTGTCGGGGATCCTCAGAAATACGGTTTCCCGAAACCTGACTACAAGCTCTACGAAAGCCACCCGGTGGTGAACTCACTGGTGCTTTATCATGCCGGGCACGGAGATCTCGGCATCCGGGCAGACATCAAGGAGTTGGACGGCAACACCGTAAGATTTACAGACGGAAGCAGTGCGGACTACGACATGATCCTCGCGGCGACCGGCTACAAACTGCACTATCCGTTTATCCGTAAAGACCTGCTGAATTGGCAAGGCGATGCGCCGCATCTCTATCTGAATGCGATGCACCCGACCCGTGATGATCTCTTTGTGCTCGGCATGGTCGAGGCGACGGGTCTCGGCTGGCAGGGGCGGCACGAACAAGCGGAGATGATCGTGCGTTACATCACGGGCCTAGAGGGTGGCAGCGCCTCCGCGAAAAAGCTGCAAGCGGCGAAATCCAAAGGATTTGAACGTGCGACGGGAGGTATGCAGTACCTCGATCTCGCCCGTATGGCGTACTACGTGGATAAAGCGACCTATCGGGGGGCAGTCAACGGCTGGATCAAACAGCTTGGCGGGGAGGGCGCAGCATGAGCACTCCCGCATACGCTGGCCTTGATGAGGTCGTTCTGAACTTTAGCCCCGGGAGCCTGACACTGCTGAACGGTATCCTTGCGGTGGTGATGTTCTCCATTGCGATTGATCTGACGCCATCGGATTTCAAACGCTTGGCAAAAGGTCCCAAACCCGTTGTCACCGGTTTGGTTTCCCAATTCATCGTTTTGCCTGTTCTGACGTTCCTGCTGGTGTTGCTCGTTCAGCCGCGACCGTCGATCGCCTTGGGGCTGATGCTGGTCGCCGCCTGTCCCGGTGGCAATATCTCCAACTTCATCACTCATCGCGCCGGTGGAAATGCGGCGCTCTCTGTCAGCATGACAGCTTTCGCCACAGTTGGTGCGATCCTGCTGACACCGCTTAACATTGCGTTTTATGGCAATCTTTATGCACCGACGCGGGAAATCCTGCAGGCGACGCAAATTGATCCTGTGTCCGTCGCGATCACCGTCGGGTTCATGCTGGTTCTGCCCTTGATCCTCGGGATTACCCTCAACGTCATGCGCCCTGAGATCACCGCCAAGCTACGCAAACCGCTGCAATACCTGTCGATGGGTATTTTTATCGCCTTCATTGCCGCAGCGTTGGCGTCCAACTGGGACTATTTCAAGAGCTTTGCCGGAGCGGTGGCGCTCTTGGTGATCATCCACAACGCGCTCGCGCTGGGTGGTGGCTTTGTCACTGCGACACTCGCCCGCCTCAGCCCTTATGACCGGCGCGCCATCACCATCGAAACTGGTATCCAGAATTCTGGACTTGGGTTGATCCTTATCTTCGGGTTCTTCAACGGTTTGGGTGGGATGGCTGTTGTGGCCGCGTTCTGGGGAATCTGGCACGCGATATCGGGTATCGGGTTGGCCGCACTGATGAACCGGACGGAGGCTGCACGATGAGCACCATACTGATCACCGGCGCGGCCGGAATGGTGGGGCAGGCCTTGCTGGACGTACTGGCAGACACATCGCACAGGGTCATTGCATGCGATCTGCATAAGCCGGCCTTGCCCGCAAACGCACGGTTTGAGCGGTTGGATGTAACAACAGATGATCCGGCGAAAGTCATTGGCGCAACCGAACCTGATGTGATTGTGCATTTGGCGTCGGTGGTGACGCCTCCCAAAGGCAGCACCCGCGAATTTGCCTACGCCGTGGATGTGACCGGCACCCGCAATGTGATTGACGCTGCCCTTAACGCAGGTACTCGCCGTATTGTCGTTACCTCTTCCGGAGCAGCTTACGGTTATCACGCCGACAATCCGGTGCCTTTGTCGGAAAACGATCCTGTCAGAGGCAACGAAGAGTTCGCCTATGCACACCATAAGCGGCTGGTCGAAGAAATGTTGGCCGATGCGCGCGCTGATCACCCCGAGTTGGAACAGGTCGTCCTTCGGGTCGGCACCGTGTTGGGACAGGGCACCGATAACCAGATCACGGCGCTGTTTCACAAACCACGGCTGCTTGCCGTCCGCGGCAGCGACAGCCCGTTCGTATTCATCTGGACCGACGACTTGGGCCGCATACTCGCACGGGCTGCCACCGATGGACCAACCGGCATTTTCAACGTCTGCGGTGACGGGGCCATGGGGATCAGAGACCTTGCCGAGACTCTGCAAAAACCAGTCCTGCGTGTCCCCGCTGCGGCTCTCAAGGCGGCGCTGGGCGTGGCTCATCCGTTGGGGCTAAGTCGCTATGGTCCCGAGCAGGTTGGTTTTCTCCAGTATCGACCGGTTCTGGACAACACCGCGCTCAAGTCGGAATTCGGGTATGTCCCTCAGAAGACCAGCAGAGAGGTATTTGACAGCTGGAAAGAGAGTGTAGGCCTATGAAGACCGCTGTGATTTCCGGAGGCGCCGGCGGATTAGGACAAGCATTGAGCCGCAGGCTCCAGTCAGACGGGTGGCGCGTGGTTCTGCTCGATCTCGACACCAGCGCTTTGGAGGAAACCGCAACACAGGTACCAGTGGATTGCGACCTTACGGATTCAGTTCAGCTTTCGTCGGCGGTCAACTCAATCCTTGCCTCATCCAGTTCAGTTGATCTTGTGATCTACAATGCCGGTATCACGCAGATAGGAGCCTTTGCGGAAACCCCCGACGCCACACACAGAAAGGTTTTCGAGGTAAATTATTTTGCTGCCGTTGCAATGGCGCGTGGCTTTCAGGAAGCCATACGTGCGAGCAAAGGGACGCACCTTGCCATCAGTTCGGTCGCTGGATTTGCACCACTTTACTTACGGGCGGCCTATGCGGCGTCAAAACACGCGCTCGAAGGGTTCTTCGGGTCACTACGCAGCGAGGAAAGCGCGTTTGGTGTCCGAACACTGATCGCTGCTCCTTCATTCGTGGCGACAAACATCGGCAATGATGAACGTCAAACAGATGGGATTGCGCGCCCCGGGTCGGCTTCGGACGGCATCGATTACATGACGCCGGACGATGCCGCTCGTATTATTTTACGCGGTCTCGCCAAAGGGACCCCTTTGATCCCTGTCGGACGGGTGGCCCGCCTGTCGTGGCTCGTCAATCGGCTCAGCCCAAGGCTTTTCCAGCGGATGATGGAGCGCAACATAAAGGGGGTCTGAATGTCAGGCGACCGCGGGTTGCGAAACAAGCCCCGAGTAGGTGCGCACCCGATTACGTCCGGCACGTTTCGCGTCATATAGCGAGTCATCCGCATTGCGGAGCAACGCATTCACGGTGGTTGTCCGGTTGCGAGCCTCCGCCACACCGAAGCTGCAAGTGATGCGCAGGATCGTACCGTCGTCTGTCGAAACACGCATGGCTGAAATTTCCTTGCGCAGCCGATCCGCGATGCAAGCAGCCTCTTCTTCGTTGGTGTTCGGCAGGATCACCGCGAACTCTTCGCCGCCATACCGGCAGACGCTGTCTGCGCGCCGCATATTGGCGTTGCGCAAGCTTTCACCCAGAGACTTCAAAACAATGTCGCCAACTTGGTGCCCATGGGTATCATTGAAAGCCTTAAAGTGGTCGATGTCGAACAACACCATCGCCATCGGTTCGCCTGATTTGGC